>NZ_JAXKBY010000083.1:0-2621 GCF_036552745.1 Faecalicoccus sp. | reverse complement strand
GTATATAATAAAGGAAAACTGGTTTCTAACGAAACAATACCGAATGGCGCTTTATCCATTGGGCGATCTTTTTCCTCTTTTGTATGCGGTGCATGATCATTGGCAATCATATCCAGCGATCCATTTTCTAATCCTTCGATCAAAGCCATACGATCTTCATGGGAGCGTAAAGGCGGATTCATCTTCCAGTTTGTTCCCTGCACATCCTGATCTTCCAACAACAAGTGATGCGCTGTAACTTCCCCTGTCACATCGGCTCCCTTTTCTTTATATTCTTTTAAAGCTTCCACGCTTTCTTTAGCACTGATATGACAGGCATGATACGCATTGCCGATCTGTTGAGACAGTTGCAGATCACGAATCAACTGCGCACTTTCACAGGCACTCGAGATACCTAACCATCCTTTTTGGCGATTGACTTCACTGTCATGTACGCAGGCCCCCGGTTTTCGATACGACATATCTTCGGTATGCGCCACGATCATACAATCATTTTCTCCGGCTGTTTTCATCGCCTGAGCCATCACTTCAGCGGTAGAAACACCAACGCCATCATCACTGAACCAGCGAATGCCAAATCGTTCTTTGATAGCCTTCATATCAACGACTTCTTTGCTGGCCTCTTCTTTGGTGATACAGGCGTATGGATGTACATGCACGACAGCATCCTGATTGATTTTTTCAACATAGGTCTGAATCGTTTGCACATCATCCGGATACGGAATGACATTAGGCATACAGAAAATCGTAGTAAATCCTCCATGGGCGGCCGCCAATGTTCCGGTATGAATCGTTTCTTTTTGCGTATAGCCAGGTTCTCGTAAATGCACATGCACATCCACCAAACCCGGAATGACCGTTAATCCAGAAGCATCGATAATTTCAGCATCGGCCTGAATATTCTCTTCGATCTTTATAATTTCCTGTTCATCAAACAAAATATCTTTTTTGACAACCTCCTGCGGTGCCAGCACATTTCCATTTTTTATCAGTCGCATCTTATTTCTCCTCGAATGGGGCAAATCCAAAGGCACGCTTTAATACTGCTTTTCGCACTAAAACACCATTGGCCATCTGTTCAAAAATACGGCTTTTTGGTGCTTCCACCAGGTCAGAATCAATTTCGATATCGCGATTAAACGGTGCCGGATGCATCACGATCGCATGTTTTTTCATACGATTGTAACGCTCCTTGGTCAATCCATATCTTTGTAAATACTGCTCTTTGGTCAAATGCGCCAAGGTAGCTCCTCTTTCTCGCTGGATACGAAGCATCATTACGACATCCGCCCATTCAACTGCCTCATCCAAAGGCATCGTCGGATACCCCGGACGTTCCCATTCTTCCGGTCCACAGAAACGAACTTTACTGCCCATTCTTTCCAATGTGGATTTATTGGAAGCAGCCACACGCGAATGCAGGATATCTCCACAAATGACAATCTTTAAGCCTTTCAGCGTTCCAAATTCATTTTGCATGGTCAACAGATCCAACAGGCACTGTGTCGGATGATTACCGGCACCATCTCCAGCATTCAAGATCGGAACCTGAATATCTTCCAACTCTTTAAAGTACTCCGTTTTAGGATGACGGATCACAAAAGCATCATAACCAACCATCTCAAAGGTCTTGATCGTATCAAAAAATGTTTCTCCTTTGGTCACACTGCTGGTTTCCGCATTGAAATCAGCCACCTTGCAGCCTAGCTGCAGCTCCGCACTTTCAAAAGAATAATGCGTTCTGGTGCTTGGCTCAAAAAAAAGATTAGCAACCAAACACTTTTTTAAAGGTAATTGCCAATCTGAATAGGAACTATTAAAAAGTCTTGCATCATTTAAGATACTCAAGATCTCATCCACAGATAGATCGTTCATGGAACATAAGGAATTTTTGTTCATACATTTCCTCCTTTATCTCCCTTAAAAAAAGGATTTAAAACGCGTTCAAATCCCCTTCCTATTTACTAGGTGTATTCTATCATACTTCCCCTCGATTTCCAATCAGTTTATCGAAAAAACAATTGACCTGTAAATGACTGTATTATACGATTAAGTCATAAAGAAACCTCGTACTTTCTCTCTTTGTTCTATCCATAATTTCATAACCCGCATCATATACAAAAAAAGGAGATTACCTATGAAAAAAACATTAAAGATCTTTGCGGTCATTTTGGTTACATGCATCTTGTTGGCAGCCGCCGGAGTCGGATATTTAAGCATTCGTGAATACCGCCCGGAATCTGTAGAAATCCTGCAAGTGCCAAGTCAGAATAAGGTTTTAGATGCCAAGGATAGTTTACACATTCTCACTTATAATATAGGATATGCCGGCCTTGACAAAGACATGGATTTTTTCATGGATGGCGGCACAAAAGTCAATCCGGAATCGAAAGAAAAGGTAGAGACAAACTTGCAAGGTATCCAGCAAATTCTAAAAGATCAAAGTGCTGACATCTATCTTCTACAAGAAGTGGATACAAATTCTGGCCGATCGTTTCACATCAATGAACAAGAATATCTGGAAGACAACCTGAATCAAAGCGGTGTACTGGCGTATAACTTTAAATGCGACTATGTGCCTTATCCGTTTCCGCCCATTGGAAAAGTAGAAAGCGGTATCC
>NZ_JAXKBY010000082.1:0-1078 GCF_036552745.1 Faecalicoccus sp. | reverse complement strand
TTGTTGATATCCATTTCTCTGAAATACAGATCCGTCAGCAGATCGGCCCCGGATAAAGAGCCGCCCGGATGCCCGCTTTGTGCCGCATACACCATCTTGATGATGTTCTGTCTTACATGCCGGGCATGTTTTTCTATATCTCTCATAAGTCCTCCTTTATTCCACATACTTCGAAACGAACCAGGAAACTCCATGATCCTGATTTGATTTTGTCACATACGTTGCCTGCTTCTTTATATCTTCCAGCGCATTATCAACCGCTACACTGATACCTACTACTTTAAACATGGAAACATCATTGTAGTTATCTCCAAATGCTACTACCTTCTCTGGATTCACATTCAAATATTTAAGCAGCCATTGTACCGCAGCCCCTTTAGAAACTTTACGATGCGATAGGGTATATACATATCCTTCGGATTGTACACAATGCGTATGAAGACAATTCATATGTATCTCATTTTGTATAGACTTCATAAATTGGACATTCGTATTTATGATCACAACCTTGAAAATTTCTTCCTGTCGTAAAGAATCAGTATCAAAGTCATAAATGATTTCGCATTTATCGATCAAACGTTGTTTAAAAACTTCCAATTCCGGCTGATTTCCTCTACAAAATATCTTGAAGTTTGAATATGCCAAATAAGGAATATTGGATGCCTCCAAGATTTTCAAAGCTCTTACTAATTCTTCGGATACAATGCTTTTTTCATAAATACATTGATCATTTAAGAAGATATTGGCCCCATTATTTGTGATATAAGGCAGGTTGATCTCATATTCTTGAATCAAATCTTGAATGATATGATAATTTCTACCGGAAACAAAGGTCAAAGGAATCTGTTTTTTGTCCAAAATCTCTTTTAGGTAAGGATCAAATCTTTTTTGATCATCCAATAATGTTCCATCCAGATCACATAAGATCAACTGTATATTTTTTAGTTTATCCATCTAATTTATCCCTTAAAAAGCGGGAGGCAAAGCACAGATCTTCTTTCCAGTTGGGATCACCCGTGTACCAGAATTCTCCCACAAACCGGTACACTCCCATCTCATACAGGCATCGGATGTTTTC
>NZ_JAXKBY010000081.1:0-5026 GCF_036552745.1 Faecalicoccus sp. | reverse complement strand
TGGAGGATATATAGTATATGAGAAAATGTATTCGTTGTAATTGTGAAATGAAAGAAGAATATGGGCTAAAAATTTCAGCTGTTTTAGCAGGAGTTGCACCAATTATTCTTTCAAAAGGACAAGGAACTTTTAGTGAAGATCTAGGAAAAATAAAAGCGGCAGTATGTCCTTATTGTGGTGAAGTTAGTCTTTATATTGATGATTTAAAATCAATAAAATAAGCATAAACGGAATAAAAAATAAAAGGCACCAGAATCATCTAATACCTTTTTAAAAGTATTGTGTTGTCCTTTATTCATTGAAGCATAGATTCTTCTTCAGAATTTAGAATTTATAAAACATAGGGTAAAAATAAATGTATAATATCTCTATAAATTGGAATTTGTAGAGTTCTTATTGCTTTATGTAATATCTATAGACAATTGTAATCAGAGATGTATATATTTGGGATTAGAGCTTTTTAGAGGGAAATTAAAGATCTTAGTGTTACTGACATTTGCTGACGATTTGTCATATTGTCATATTATAGATGATAGTAGTAATGCCAAGATGGATAAGCATTTATACATTTATATAAGTTGTGGCCGGGTGAGAGACTATAAACGCTCACATTTAAATATTGCTGACAATCAACAGTAAAACTTACCAAATATGTAATTGAGGAGTAGAAATACTCCTTATTTTTTTGCAAACAAATAAGGACTAGGGAGGATAAATTATTATAATAATAAATCAAAAAGTTCCACTTTATCTTTTTTACATACTGCATAAAAGTCCATATATGCATCTTCATCAATGATTGGAATATTGATTCGATTTTTAACGGAATTTACATTCATACTTATATTTGTAACGAAACTAGGAATTGATGAATACTCCGCAATTTCTTTTAATTCATTAGGATCACTTTGTTTTAAGAAACGCGATTTATTCATATGTTTGTCTAAAATGCTAGTCCAACACCCTATATCTGAAGATAAAAGGAAAGTTTGACCATCTATATCACTAAAGTGAATGCTTTCTTTAAATCTTGATAAAAAATGCGTTTCAGGGACTGAAACATACAGATGTTCGGTCATTACCTTTCTGCATATCACATTATCAATGCTTATCGAGTTATTAATAAAGACGATATCATAGATATTGTTTAAAAGATTCTTTAAAAGATCTTTTTCACCTTCTGTTGAAATGGAAATCTTTTTATTCAAACTGGTTGGCGCAAACAATGAAGGAAATTTGAACATTGGGCCAGGGGCTGTTAAGCCTATATTTAAACTTTGATTTTTCTCTTTTAAATCTTTTGCCTTAGTTTCTAATTTATTGATCATCATCATGATATCTTTGGCATAATAAAGAATTTCTTTACCATCATCATTGAGTGTAATCTTATTTCCGGTTCTGTCAAAAATAATAAGATCAAGTTCAGCTTCAAGTTTTTGCATTGCCTTAGATAAAGACGGTTGCGATAAGTGTAAAATTTCACTGGATTTCAATAGTGAACCTGTCTCTGAAAAAACGATAAGATAGGATAAAAGCTGGGAATCGATCATATTAACACCTCTTTCAGTATTCGATTTTATTATACTATCTTTCTAAATCGATATAAACGTTTTAAACATTGACATATTACAATGCAAGTGGAGGTGATGAAGATGAAGACGCTTATAGCTTATTTTAGTTGGTCAAACAACACCAAAAAGCTGGTTGATAAGATCAATGAAAAGAAAAAGTATGATGTTATTCGAATCGAAAGAGCGATTCCTTATTCCGATGACTATGACATCTGTGCTTACAAAGAAGCGAAAGAAGAAGTAAACAAAAAGATTCATCCAGCAATCAAGCCGTTGGACATTGATTTTGGCAACTACGATCAGATTTTGCTGTTTTTCCCAATTTGGTGGTATACATTTCCAATGCCGATTGCCACATTTATTGAATCCATTAAAGGTTATAAAGGAAAAGTGTATATTTTTGCCAACAGTTATACTAATGATCCGCAATATATGATCAATAGCATGAAAGATCTTAGAAAGATTGATCAAAATATCGAGTTTAAAGAAGGATTATTCAACAAAAGCGAAGAAGAACACATTCAATTTATAGAAAGCGAGGAAATTTAGAATGGAAACAATGAAACTTTATAATGGTGTAGAGGTTCCTGCTAACGGATTTGGTGTTTATCAAGTCAGTAAAGAAGACTGTAAAGAAAGTGTCTTAACAGCCTTAAAGACAGGTTATCGTCATATTGATACAGCGCAATCTTATTTCAATGAGAGCGAAGTGGGAGAAGCTTTAAAAGAAAGTGATGTTCCAAGAAAAGAGATCTTCTTAACGACTAAAGTTTGGATCGATAATTATGGAGAGGGTAAGACCTATGATTCGGTCGTAGAGTCTTTAAAAAAATTGCAAACAGATTATTTAGATCTTATTCTTTTGCATCAGCCGGTGGGTGATTATTATGCGGCTTATCGTGATCTTGAAAAGTTATACGAAGAAGGTAAAGTACGGGCAATCGGTGTGTCAAACTTTTATCCAGACCGGTTAGTTGATTTATGTATGTTTGCCAAGATCAAACCAATGGTCAATCAAATCGAAGTAAATGTCTTTAATCAACAGGTCGAAGCCAAGAAATGGGCCGACAAATATGGTGTTGTTATTGAAGCTTGGGCGCCGTTTGCGGAAGGTAGAAACAACATGTTCCACAATGAGGTTTTACAAGCAATCGGAGAAAAACATAATAAAAGTGTAGCTCAAGTGATTCTTAGATGGTTGTATCAAAGAGGCATCGTATCTTTGGCTAAATCTGTGCACGAAGAAAGAATCAAAGAAAACTTTGATATCTATTTGTTTGAACTCGATAATGATGATATGAAGAAAATTGAAACGCTTGATACCAAGACATCTTCTTTCTTCAGCCATCAAGATCCAGGCATTATCGAATGGTTTGGTCAACTGATCCAGGAAAGAAGACAATAAGATGTTAAAGAAATTTATATCATTGCTTACCGCTATTTTGATGACCTTCTCTTTATGTGCCTGCAGCACAGATGAAAGTGTTGAAGAAACCAGCACGCACAGTAATGAAATAAACGCAATTGTCGTTTATTATTCAGCTACAGGAAACACAGAAAAAGTAGCCCAAACAATTTCAGATCACTTCGATATTCCTATCTATGAATTAGAACCTGTGGACCCTTATAGCGAAGAGGATCTAAATTACAGTGATGAGCAAAGTCGAGTTTCTATTGAACACGAAGAACATATAAATGGGGATTTAGAAGTTGAACTTACAACGACTGATTTTGATGAATTTAGCGATGCCGATTATATCTTTTTAGGAGCTCCTGTTTGGTGGCAAGAACTGAGTTGGGTTGTCGAAGATTTTGTGAAAGAAAATGATTTCTCGGATAAGACGATCATTCCATTTGCGACATCTGCATCATCTGATTTCAATCTCGATAACTTAACTCCGCTTGCGACTAATGCCGATTGGGGCGAAGCAAGAAGATTTAGTTCAAATGTCGATGAAGATGAGATCATCGAATGGCTGAACGAACTCAACCTAAGTTGAAAAGAAAACGCAGGAGGTCAGCAATATGAAGTGTAATAACAAGGGAGTCTTTGAAAAACAAAACGTATTTGGTATGGGTGAGGCAAATACGACATATGCTAAATATTTTATCGGGGAATCATTTTTGAATCCCTTAACCGATCCTCAAAGTGACCTTTTCGCTGCTAACGTTACCTTTGAACCGGGTTGTCGAAATAACTGGCATATTCATCATTCGACAAAAGGTGGCGGACAGCTCCTTCTTTGTACCGCTGGTGAAGGTTGGTATCAGGAAGAAGGAAAATCTGCAGTCGGGTTAAAAGCTGGAAGTGTTGTAATGATTCCGCCAAATGTTAAACATTGGCACGGAGCAAAAAAAGATAGCTGGTTCTCTCATATCGCCATAGAAGTACCGGGTGAAAACTGCGACAACGAGTGGTGTGAACCTGTAACGGAAGAAGAGTATAATAAGCTGTAGGGAGGTATTAGATATGGCTATAAAACAAACGGCAGGAAGAGATTCTTTGGGAGAATTTGCCCCTAAATTTGCTGAGCTTAATGATGATGTGCTTTTTGGGGAAGTGTGGAGTCGAGAGGATAAACTGTCACTTAGAGATCGATCGTTGGTTACCGTAGTTGCTCTCATGGCTCAGGGACTAACAGATGAATCTTTTCGTTATCATTTAATGAGTGCCAAGAAAAACGGCATTACACGTGAAGAAATTGCTGAGATCATTACTCATGCTGCGTTCTATTGCGGCTGGCCTAAGGCCTGGGCGGTGTTCCGTATGGCAAAAGAAGTCTGGAGCGATAAAGAATAAGGAATCTTTAATCATTCGATTTTGAATAAAACAATCTAAGCACGCTAGTAGCACGCAAAACTCTTTAAATAGCCTTTATTTAAGGGACTACACAGTTAACAAAACGTTAATTTTTGGGAATATTCAAAACAATTCAAAAAAACTCAAGTCGCTCAAAGCCTTTATTTATCGGCTCAAATACGATTTGAGTTTTTTTGTGTTTATAGAGTTTTTAAACGGTAAGCAACACGTATGCGACACAGTAATTATTCTTGCCCAAAAACAACGTTTTAGAATAGAGTAGTTTGTCTTTTCTTGTAATTTATAATTTAACTTTTGTAAAGAAACCTAATTATGATTTTCGCTTAACCTCCAATTTGTTGACATAGCCTTTTAAGTGATCGCAAATTTAAAAAGATCTTCTTTTCGTATTTGACGAATAAAAAAGTAACTAGCTTGTCCTCTCAATCTTTTCATAATCAGTAACAGGAATTCTTGTGAGTCCATTCCCTGATATTCCTTCTGTAATGTAAACAGAGCATTATATCGGTTGATGTATTTGCTGGACACTCCCCGGTAAAACCGATACTGCTCCTTGATCATGGAATGGAATGAATTGACATTGTTCAGATGATTGACTGCATCGTATTTACTGTAGGCATTCAAAACTTTGTTG
>NZ_JAXKBY010000080.1:0-6057 GCF_036552745.1 Faecalicoccus sp. | reverse complement strand
GTATAAAGTAAATCACGTAAATCCAACTCAATAATCCGTGTATGATCGCCCAAAATACAGAATGCCAGGTTGTGTAGCTGATAACCATTGCCAGGCATGTACCAAAGGTAATACCATTTTTAACCGTCTTTTTAACAATTGTTTGATTTTTTTCTTCCATGTTGTTCTCCTTTTTGGATATTGTAGCACAAAAAAAGGACCGGAATGATTCCGATCCTTCATTTACGAAATTAGCTGTATAAATCAACCAGTTTCTTCAAGTGTTCGAAACGAGCGTTGGCTTCTTCTTCAGATTTCGCAAATAATTCTTTTGCTCTTTCTGGGAATGGTTTAACCAAACGAGTGTAACGAGCTTCATTGTTCAAGAATTCCTGATAAGTTCCGTCACCTTCTTTAGAAGTTAATGTGAATGGGTTCTTACCGGCAGCTTTCTTAGCTGGGTCGAAGCTGAACAAGTTCCAGTATCCGGCCTTAACAGCTTTCTTCATTTCATCCTGACAATGGTTCAAACCACCCTTGGCAATACCGTGCAATTCACATGGAGCATAACCGATGATCAAAGATGGTCCATCGTAAGCTTCTGCTTCTGCGATACACTTAACAGCCTGTGCAGGGTTAGCACCTAAAGCAATCTGTGCAACATATACATATCCGTAAGTCATTGCGATTTCGGCCAAAGATTTCTTCTTCATTTCTTTACCGGCAGCGGCAAACTGACATACTTCACCGATGTTACTTGCCTTAGAAGCCTGTCCACCTGTATTTGAATACATTTCTGTATCGAATACAAATACGTTTACGTTTTCTCCAGATGCCAATACATGGTCTAATCCACCGAATCCGATGTCATAAGCCCATCCATCTCCACCGAAGATCCATACAGATTTCTTACCAAAGTACTGCTTATCAGCCAATACTTCTTTAGCAGCATCTGTACCTAAAGCTTCCAATGCAGCAATTAAAGCCTTTGTTGGTTCAACGTTTGCTTTAGTATCTTCTTTGGTTTCGACAAATTTATCGAAAGCAGCCTGAAGATCTGCATTTCCTGCTTCTTCTACAACCTTAGCTACCTTGGCAATTGTGTGTTCACGAAGTGTCTTGTAGCCTAAAGCCATACCATATCCGTGTTCTGCGTTATCCTCGAACAAAGAGTTAGACCAGGCAGGTCCCTGTTTAGATTCTTTGTTTACAGTGTAAGGACATGTTGCAGCCGGACCACCCCAGATAGAAGAACATCCGGTTGCGTTAGAGATATACATCTGTTCACCGAATAACTGAGTAACTAGACGTGCATAAGATGTTTCGGCACATCCACCACAAGATCCGGAGAACTCTAATAACGGCTGATTGAACTGAGAACCTTTGACAGTTTCATCTTTCAAACCGATATCTTTCTTAGATACATTGGCAACTAAGTAATCAAATACTGGCTGCATATGTAACTGAGATTCCTGAGGTACCATCTGGATGGCACCGGTAGGACATACAGTGATACATTCACCACATCCCATACAGTCAAGCGGTGTAACACTCATTGTGAACTTCAATTCGCTTGCTTTAGGTTTTGTATCAGCCAGCTTGATTTCAGCCGGAGCTGCTTTGACTTCTTCTTCATTCAATAAGAATGGACGAATTGTCGCATGGCTACATACGAAGGCACACTGGTTACACTGGATACATTTGTTAGAATCCCATTCCGGAACCATAACGGCTGTACCACGTTTTTCATAAGCACTGGCACCTGTTTCCCATTGACCATCTGTGTGTGCATTGAAGGCAGATACAGGTAAGCTGTCTCCATCCATCAAGTTAACTGGTTCCATGATTTCTGTAACCATCTTAACTGTGGCAGGACGTCCTGTTTTTTCTGCAGGAGCTGCATCAGCTTCTGGATTAGCCCAGGAAGCAGGTACTTCTACTTTATGCAATGCATCTACACCAGCATCAATAGCTTTGTAGTTCATTTCTACAACCGCATCACCTTTTTTAGAGTAAGATTTCTTAGCGGCTTCTTTCATGAAAGTAACAGCCTCATCGATTGGCATGATATCTGCTAATTTGAAGAAAGCAGACTGTAAAATCGTATTGGTACGTTTACCCATACCGATTTCGATAGCTTTATCGATCGCATTGATCGTATATACCTGAATGTTGTTTTCGGCAATATATTTCTTGGCATCAGCAGGCATATGTTTGTCTAATTCTTCATCAGACCACTGACAGTTGATCATGTAGATACCACCAGGCTTAACGTCCTGTACCATCTTATATCCCTTAGTTACATAAGAAGGGTTGTGGCAGGCAACAAAGTCAGCCTGGTTGATGTAATATGGGCTCTTAATTGGGTTGTCTCCAAAACGCAAATGAGAAATTGTGATACCACCTGTTTTCTTAGAGTCATACTGGAAGTAAGCCTGGATATATTTATCCGTGTGGTCACCGATGATCTTTGTAGAGTTCTTGTTGGCACCAACTGTACCATCTCCACCAAGACCCCAGAACTTACATTCGATTGTTCCCGGTGCACTTGTGATTGGAGCTGGTTTTACTTCTGGCAATGACAAGTTTGTCACATCATCCACGATACCGATCGTGAAGCGTTCTTTTGGTTCATCCTTCAATAATTCTGTATATACGGCAAATACACTTGAAGGTGGAGTATCTTTAGAACCTAAACCATAACGTCCACCAACTAATTTGATGTCGTTCATTCCGGCTTCTCTTAATGTTGTCGCAACATCCAGGAACAATGGTTCACCTAAAGAACCTGGTTCTTTTGTACGGTCTAATACCGCAATTTTCTTAACCGTTTCCGGTAATACCTTCAACAAGTGTTTGCTTGACCAAGGACGATACAAACGAACTTTGATAACACCAACTTTTTCACCTTTTGCGGTTAAGTAATCGATAACTTCTTCACATACATCATTGATAGAGCCCATAGCGATGATGACACGATCTGCATCCGGTGCTCCATAGTAGTTGAACAAATCATAGTTTGTTCCCAGTTTTTCATTAATCTTGCCCATGTATTTTTCAACTACAGCAGGTAGATCATCATAAACTGTATTGATGGCTTCACGATGCTGGAAATAGATATCTCCGTTTTCGTGAGAACCACGCATAGCTGGATGTTCTGGATTCAACGCATGGTTACGGAAAGTTTCAACATCTTCCATAGGGCAGATGTCTTTTAAATCTTCATAATCCCATGTTTCAATTTTCTGAATTTCGTGTGATGTACGGAAACCATCAAAGAAGTTGATGAAAGGAACTTTTCCTTCCAAAGCAGCACAATGTGCAACCGGAGATAAGTCCATAACTTCCTGTGGGTTTGTTTCACAAAGCATCGCAAAACCTGTCTGACGGCAAGCATAAACGTCACTGTGATCACCAAAGATGTTCAATGCTTGTGTCGCAACGGTACGTGCTGAAACATCAAATACACAAGGCAGCTGTTCAGCAGCGATCTTGTACATATTTGGAATCATCAATAACAGACCCTGAGAGGCTGTGAATGTATTTGTTAAAGCACCAGCAGCTAAAGATCCATGTACAGCACCGGCTGCACCAGCTTCAGACTGCATTTCTGTAACAACTACCTGATTCCCAAAGATGTTTTTACGTCCACCGGCAGACCAGATATCAATTTGGTCAGCCATTGGACTAGATGGAGTAATAGGGTAAATTGCCGCAACATCAGTATACGCATAGGCAACGTGAGCCGCAGCTGTATTTCCATCCATCGATAGTTTAGCTCTAGGCATGATTTCAATTTCCTCCTTATTACAGTAATCCTATACCTTAACTATTATACGAGTTTTTAGTCCGATTTTAAAGTCCAACTCAAAAAAAGCTTATGTTTTTAGTTGTATAACGATAACCGAAAAAGAGCCATTCCGGCTCTTTTACTTATTCTTTTCCCAAAAGCTTGAACATGTTCTTTTTATATACTTCAACGCCAGGCTGATTGAACGGGTTCGAATCATTCATCAAAGTTGTCATCGCAATGGCCTTAAAGTAGAACATACACATATTACCGAAACTGTAAGCGCTCATATCTGGCATAGTAATGATAATGTTTGGTACACCACCTGTTTCTTCATGAGCCTGTAAAGTTCCTTTAGCGGCCATCTTGTTAACCCAGTCAATCGATTTTCCGGCTAAGTAATTCATGTTGTCCAAGTTTTCATCATCGCTTGGGAAAGTCAGATCGATCATCGGTTTTTCTACATACAGATTGGTCTCAAATAATATTTTCTTTCCATCCTGTACAAACTGTCCCAGTGAATGAAGGTCTGTAGAGTTACATACACTATCCGGTAAAATACCTTTTCCATCTTTTCCTTCACTTTCACCAAACAACTGTTTCCACCATTCGGCAATCATCTGCATCTGCATTTCATAGTTGACAAATAATTCCACATCATAACCTTCGTTTTGTAAGATACGACGCGCTACCGCATAACGATAAGCCGGGTTTTTATCCAGATCGGCATCACCGTATTCACCCATGCCATCATGCAGACCCTTCATGATTTCATCAATATCGATACCGGCTACGGCAATTGGTAAAAGTCCTACCGGTGTAATGACAGAGAATCGTCCACCGATATCATCCGGAATTACGAATGTTTCATATCCTTCTTTATCGGCCAAAGCCTTTAATGTACCACGGGCTTTATCCGTTGTCGCATAAATACGTTTTTTGGCATCTTCCCCGTATTTTCCTTCCATAAACTGTTTTAAGATACGGAATGCGATTGAAGTTTCTGTTGTTGTTCCTGATTTTGAAATTACGTTAACGCTAACTTCCTTATCTTTTATATAGTCCATGACCTGTGCAATATAGCTGCTGGAGAAAGTATTTCCCATGAAGATGATTTCCGGCTTTTTCTGTGCGTATAAACCGTTGATCATTTCAATCGCAGCACGGGCACCAAGGTAAGAGCCACCGATACCGCATACGACAAACACATCGCTGTCATTTTGGATCTTCTGTGCACATGTCTTAATGCGGGCAAATTCTCCTTTGTCATAATCGTCAGCCCATGTCATCCAACCGATAAAATCATTTCCCTTGCATGTTTTCATACGCAAAGATTCATCGATCTGATTGACTTGCTCCTGATACGCTTTTACATCCTCTTTTAAATGAGCATGTTGTAAGTCTAACTGAATCATGTTATTGTACCTCCGTTATTCTACGAGCACATTATATCACGAAAAAAAGAATCTGTGATATAATACTAACGGTTTAGGAGTGAAAAAAGAGTATGTTTCCACAAGCTTTATTTCCATTGTTTGTTGCCCTTTCATGCAACCTGATCGCACAAGCGGCAAAAACGATCTTTTATTATTTAAAATCCGGAAAATGGGATCTGCACTGGGTTGTTGCCAGTGGTGGGTTTCCCAGCTCCCATTCCAGTACGGTCACCGGTTTATCGATGGCTATCGGAATGCAGGAAGGATTTGATTCCACTATTTTTGCGGTAACGGCAGTATTTGCCTTTATCGTGATGTATGATGCCTGTCATGTCCGTTACTATTCCGGAAAAAATATCGAATTAACGCAGCAGTTGATCAAGGATCTAAAAGATATGGAAGTACAACTGAATAATCCTATATACGAAGAACAGCTCAAATCCGTATTGGGACATCGCTTTGTGGAGGTCCTGGGTGGCTTTGTCGTAGGACTGGTCTTCCCTCTTTTGTTCATCCCTTTATTTTTAGGATAGGAAGTGAGACAGAATGTCAGAAGAAGTTGTAATGCCGGACATGAATCAAATCAACGCATGTCTAGATAAGATTCGTCCTTATATTCAACAGGATGGCGGCGATATTGAACTGATGGGTGTCGATGAAAACGCAATCGTTTATGTAGCTTTTCGCGGAGCCTGTGCCGGATGTATGATGGCAGCCGAAGATTTTTCTTCCGGTATCAAATTATTACTGATGGATGAAGTTCCCGGCATTCGCGATGTACTGCTGATTGGATAAAGAAAGATGCTGATTATATGGCATCTTTTTTTATACCCTTTTGCCTATATATAGCTT
>NZ_JAXKBY010000079.1:0-12775 GCF_036552745.1 Faecalicoccus sp. | reverse complement strand
TTGCAGATACATACCTTCATATCAGCAGATAATTTTGGCTTTCTTCCCATAGAAAAATCCCACCTCCATAGATACACGTTTATTTATTTCGTGTGTCCACTTTAGTGGGATCATATCACTAGCACTTCCCTCTTTTCTTAATGAATGGCCTAATGGAATGACCAAATAGCAATCATCTCGGTTAGCACAATGAACTTCCTAACCTAATCACATTATATACAGCAATGAAAAGTATGTAAACAAAAACAATCTTCTTTATGCTACCACTTATGATTATGGACAGACATACTTTTATATCTACAACTTTGGACAGATACGGGCACTTATTAGATGTTGATGGAGATGAAATTTTAGGAGTAAAAAAAATTAAAAAAGTTACGCACAAATTACGAATTATCACTTCTAACACATAAAAAAAGTGCCTTACATAAAGCACTTTATTGACTATGGTAGTGCGTACGGGGTTCGAACCCGTAAATGCAGCCTTGAGAGGGCTGTGAGTTAACCATTTCTCCAACGCACCATTTGACGTGTATTCATTTTACCACCAAAGCTACAAAAAAGAAATAAAAAAGTACCCATTGCGGGAACTTGATTAAAGAATGGGGATATACTTTGTTTCTTCCTCTTCTTTTTTAGCTTGTGTAGGAACCGTGATCTTTAATTCACCATTTTCAAAGCTGGCCTTGATATCCTGTTGTCTGACATTATCTCCGACATAGAAACTACGTGAACAAGAACCGCTGAAACGCTCCTGACGAACGATGCGTCCCTGATCGTCTTTTTCTTCATTATTAGAGTTTCTTGTTGCGGTTACTTTCAAATAACCATCTTTTAACTCTAACTGAATGTCTTCTTTATTGATGCCCGGCACTTCCATATTCAATTCATAATATCCATTCTTTTCAGTAATATCTGTCTTCAATAAATTAGCCGGTGTCTTGGATGCATAATTATCATTAAACAAGTCATCAAACAAATCAAATGCTCTATATCCTGGATAGAATTTCATACATATCACCTCCGCATTAAACGTAATGAATATTCCATCGAGTTAGCACTCTATTTCTAACTCTGCTAATATTATAGCACGCTTTTTAGCACTGTAAAGTAAAAAAGTGCTAAAAAATAAAAATCAGGTTACATTTTCACCTGATCTTTAATGCGAAGACACAATTTCATTGTCAAATACAACACGAATGCCTCAATAGGAAACATAAGCACATTTTTTAAGATACGTTCACTGACAAGCACCCAGAAAGCATTGCCATACATCATAGAAAGCCATAATGAGTTTAAGACAAGATTGACGATCAGTATGACAGATAAACGCGCCAATGCACAACGTATGATTCCTATCTTTTCCTGCTTATAGAAAAATAGAGAATACAGCACCGCAATCACGACCGCACTGATCATAAACCATGGCTGATAAGAGCCTACCGGACGAAGCATATAATTGATCGTATCTAATACAAATGCAGCAATCATATTGGGATAAGGCCCATAAAAATAACAACTGGCTGCGACGGCAATACTTCCAAAAGAGATCTTCAACATCGGTGTTAATTGAATAGAAAACATATTGAGGATCACATTCAGAGCGCAAAATAAGCTCACGCCAACCAAAACACGTACATCTTTTAAAGATTTCGCATTTTCTTTAAACATAACAAAGTATTGATTCATATAAAAATACCTCCTTTCCCATCGTGCAATGGAAAAAGAGGCATAGTTTGTCCATTACAACAGTGGGATGCAAAATATGTATCGCAAGAACTCTTTTCGTTTTCAGACCAACTCCCCGTGTCTGAAACACTTAACGCACATATTTTTACTCTGCTATAAAATGATTATACTGCAATCCAGGATACATGCAATAAAAACAGTAAACTTTAATCGTTTTGTTTTCCGTAAATCTTACCGTTTGTCGCATCCACCAGTGTTTGCATATTTAAATTGTCTTCTTTGGCTAAATCGTAAATCTTGCTCATAGCTTTCAAAAATTCTTCTTCGGATTCATACTGCATAGCCAAACTTTGTAATCGTTTAATACTCATACCGTTTTTTCCTTTTCATCCCTTCTACAAATTCATTGGCACGTTTTGTGAATCCATCTTCACCTTGCGTATGACATGCCTTGTAAAAATCAGACATATCTTTTAAAAACTGCTCCTTGCTGTCATAGCCCCAGATCAGGCCGGTAAATATTTGAATACTCATGTTTATAAGATACAAAGAACAACATACAAAGTAAAGACATATGCACCACAGGCTTTACATGGCAGCCCATAATAAAAAGCGCATTCTTAATAAATACGCTTTTTATACTGATTTTAATTTTTAGTCATTTAATGAGTAAAAATTATTTTCTGTTTTTACGACGAAGTAATGCGATCATTCCACCTAATGCAACACTCATTGTTCCAAAGATTCCGGCTAATGGCATCGCAACACCTGTATCAACGCCTTTATCTTCTTTCTTGGAATCTTCCTTTGCATCTGTCTTTTCTTCGTCTTCTTTACCTTCGTTTTTGTCTTCAACAGCTTTTACTTTAACGAAGACTTCAGCGTTCTGACCGTATTCAACATCTAAAGATAATGAATCTTCATCCTCAACCAATTCATAACCCTTAGGCGCTTTCAAGTCAACAGTGAAAGTATGCACTTCACCTTTTACACCGTCAGCTGTATAGGCCTCATCTTCGCCAACAACTTCATTTGTACCTTCTTTTACATATTTGACAACCAATGTGGCTGTATCTTGTTCTACTTCATGAGTCTGAACTTTATGTAATGTAATAGTATATGGGTTATTGGCATCCACAAAGAAATCTCCGGTTTGAATCAATTCATAGCCTTCCGGCAACTGTAATTCGGAATAGTTGGCAATTCCATCATCGTCTAAATCTACGAAATAGTCTCCACCACCTAAGTTGTTTCCTTCTTCATCTACATATACAACATGGATGATCGTTCCTTCTACTTCTTTCTTCAATGTGATTTCATAGTCTTTATTTGCATCCACAAAGAAATCACCGGTTTCTGTCAAATTGTATCCTTCCGGCAACTGCAGTTCAGAATAGTTGGCAATTCCGTCACCATCTTCATCTACAAAGTAGTCTCCCCCACCCAGGGCTTTTCCGCCTGTGCTTTTGAATGTTACATGAATAATAGAACTTCCGGCTTTGACTACCTTTGCCTGATAGAATCCATCTGGGGCAACATAGAAATCACCGGCTTCCGCCAATTTGTATCCTTCTGGTACATATTGATTCAAAACAGATAAGTTCTGTACACCGGCAGGTAAAGTGTAGTACCCTCCGCCTACAGCATTTCCAGCAGCATCAACAAACTGTACGTTTGTGATCACAGTCTGTGCTTCTTCTTTCTTTACTTTTGCCTGATAGAATCCATCCGGTGCAACATAGAAATCACCGGCTTCCGCTAATGTATAGCCTTCTGGTACATATTGACTTAAAATTGATATGTTCTGTACACCGGCAGGTAAAGTGTAATAACCACCACCTACAGCATTTCCGTCTGCATCAACAAACTGTACGTTGGCGATAGCCGTTGTGACTTCTTCTTCAGCAGCCGTAGCCCGGACAGTAACCTGAAAAATATCAGCGGAATTCGCAACAGTAAAGGTATCATCTCTAACCAGTTCATAGCCTTGTGGTAAAGACAATTCAGAGAATTTGTGAGCCCCAACGGTCAAATTCACATTGGAAGTTCCAACAACGGTACTGTCAGCCAGTACAAACTCCACCTGCAATGGAATCTGTTTTTCTTCAACAGCCGGCTGTGTTCCTTCCGCATTGGCCACTAAAGGTGCTGCTACTGCAGGAATCATTGTTACGGCAACAAGTCCTGACAATGCAGTCTTCGTTATTTTTTTCATTTTCACACCTCCTAATTTTTTCAAGTTTGCTTTTTTTGTACAAAAAAAATAACTTTTTGACTTATATTTAATATAAGTCACATAAATAGTACCCCCCCCCCGTATGAAAAAGTCAACTAGAAGTTATTATTTTGTTACAGAAAACAATCTCAAAGTTTTAGTTATCGTATAAAAACGCTCTGTACATAATTTGAATCTTCATCGTCTAAATATCAAAAAAAGCAGAGTTTTTAACCTTTTATTTCATCAGGTATACAAACTCTACTCGCTTTTCTTTTCTCAATTTTAAAAGGGGTCTCTACTTTGTTGGATTCTCTTCAATCGGTGTCTTTAACATCTCCGCAAAGATAGATTGCCTTGTCGTGCTTTCGGCAACCGATGTTGGAACAATGATCTTTGTCGCCTTGCCATCTGCTACTTTTTGTAAGGCATCAAATGATTTCAACTGAACGACGCGTGCATCTACATTAGCTTCTTTTAACCGTTTCAGACCTTCTGATTCCGCATTATATGTCAATTCGATAGCTTTGGCCTTACCTTGGGCAATCGCAATGTCCGCATCACGTTTGGCCTGAGCACGTTTGATCATAGCCTGAGCTTCTCCATCGGCTTTTTTGATCTCTGATTCCTGGAAAGCTTCAGCCTGTAAGATCTTTTCACGTTTTTCTCGTTCTGCCTTCATCTGCTTTTCCATGGCATTTTTGATTTCAGTTGGCGGATCGATGTTTTTTAATTCTACACGACTGACATTGATACCCCATGGATCGGTAGCTTCATCCAAGATGTCTTTTAACTTCACATTGATCGTATCACGGGATGTCAAAGCTTCATCCAAGGTCATATCCCCAATCAAATTACGAAGCGTAGTAGCCGCTAAATTTTCCAGGGCGAATAAAGGATTGGCTGCTCCATAGGCAAAAAGCTTTGAGTCAAAGATTTTGAAATAAACAACCGTATCTACATAGATAGAAACATTATCCTTTGTGATAACGGACTGTGGTTCAAAATCCGCACATTGTTCCTTTGAAGTGGCTTTACAGGCAACTCTTTCAAAGAATGGAATCAGGAAATGAATACCTGCACTCCATGTCGTCTTGTACCTTCCTAAAAATTCAATCACATATTCTTCGGTCTGTGGCACAATACGCACTGTATAAAATATACAAATGCCAACAATGATCAAAATCGGTATCAATATAAACATAATAACTCCTCTCTATCCATTTCCAAATACGAACACAATCAGAAAACTCAAAATGCAGATCATCACTACCATGGCCAAAACCATGATCAGCTTGTTTTTATCAGACATTCGAGAATCCTTTCGCCATTTTTGAACGGTCGTCCGATGCTTAAATATATGGCTTTGATAACGCATCTTTTTGGCATTGTCATACCCATAGAGTGGCTTCCCATTCAAAATCGTTCCTTTGTTTTTACTGGACTGTCCATTCAGGTTCATATGCTTTCCTCTACTTTGATTTCATTGTAGCACAGTTAAGGTTAAGAAATTCTATAGGCTTTATAAATTTATGTTAATTTTGAATTAAGATTCCTCATCTACCTTCAACATGCGATAGCCTACGCCGATATGCGTTTGAATATAACGTGTGGAAGAACCTTTGGGTTCGATTTTTCTGCGCAAAGTAGCCATAAAAACACGTAAAGAGGCCACATCACTTTCCCAGCATGTTCCCCATATTGCCTGGGTAATATATTTATGAGTCAACACTTTTCCCATGTTTCGTGATAACAGGCAAAGCAGTTTATATTCGATCGGCGTCAAATGCAGCTCTTCGCCTTTTAAATAGGCACATCCTGCCGCATAATCAATATGAAGATCTCCATTGGTAAAGCTGGAGGCTTCACTGAGCGATGCATTCTGCAGGATAGAAAGTCTTCTTTGTGTGGCACGAAGTCTGGCCAACAATTCTTCCACGGAAAAAGGCTTGGTCAGATAATCATCAGCCCCGGCATCCAACGCTTCAATCTTATCGCTGTCTTCACTTCGCGCACTGACAACGATGATCGGCATATTGGACCAGGAACGCACCTTTTTGATGATTTCCACTCCATCCACATCCGGTAATCCCAAATCTAATAAGATCACATCCGGATTATGACTGGAAGCCTCTAAGATGGCCTCCTGCCCATCTTTGGCGCTCAAATACTGATATCCGTGTGCCTGAAGGGTCGTCACGATCAAATTCTTTACAGATATATCATCTTCTACTACTAATATTTTCATCTTGTTCATTGTATTCCTCCTGCCGGCAATGTAAATGTGAATATGGCCCCATGTGGCACGTTATCTTCCACTTTGATCGTTCCATGATGCGCCTGAATCACATTTTGACAAAGTGCTAATCCAAGACCTAAGCTTCTTCTTGAATCCGCAATTTTGTCTGCCCCTGTATAAAACATTTCAAAAATCTTTTCTTTCTTTTCATCCGGAATGCCCGGTCCATCATCTTTGATCCTTACCTCAACTTGTTTATCGTTGGTACAAGTTTCGATTTGAATACAGGAACCAGGTGGTGTATATTTGATCGCATTGTTGATCAAGTTCACCAGGACCTGCACGATCAAACGCGAATCCATCTTCGCTACTGTGATCGCATCCTTGGTCAAAAATTCAATCGAATGTTCTTTTTCATGTCTGTCGATCCGATTCAACGCTTCATCAATCACGTCTTCGATCACATCATCACTAATATGAAGGTCCAAACCACCCTCTTCCAAGCGTGTAATGGCCAAAAGGTTTTCCACTAAATCGATCAACCATTTGGAATCATCATAAATATCCGTATAAATATTATGGCGAACGGAATCGTCTAAAAGCACCTCATGATTTAAAAGATTACTGGCATTGCCGTAGATCGAAGTCAACGGTGTTCTAAGATCATGCGAGATCATTCGCAATAAGTTGGAACGAAGGCGCTCATTTTCAGCCAATATGGCCGCTTCCTCTTTTTCTTTTAAAATCTTCAGATTCTTTAAAGCCATGGCCGATTCCCCCAAAATCGACAATAAAATGTTTTCTTCAAAGGAATCGATCTGCTCCTTGAAAATTTCTATCCCGGCAATTCCAAAATAACTGTCATCCATATGAATCGGTGCATATACACCATGCCTAGAAGCGATCAAACCGGTATAGGCTCCCTTTTTCAGCACCTTATCTACGACATTCTTCTCATTTTTATATAACATATCCTGCGAGATCGTCCCATACGTAATCGAAGGCTGCAGGTTTCCATCCTGTATTGGATAAATGATAATCCCGGTATTCATCAGCTTATGAAGCTGTACCGCCGTACAGGAAAAAACCTGTGAAGCATCCTTAGCCTTGGAGAGCTGTTGGCTGGTATTAAATAACACCTGTGCGCTGTAAGCATCCTGTGAATACATACGCGCATGATTCTTTAACTGAATCGCCAAAGCACCGGCTAAAAAGGAGGCCGCAAAAAAGATCAAAAAAGTGGCGATGTGATTCTTATTATAGGCCTGAAAAGTAAACTGTGGATAAGTGAACAAATAATTAAAGCTCAACACGCTGACAATAGAAAAAATCACACAATATAAACGATGACTTGTCAGTATCGCAAGGATCATCACGCCCAAAAGATACAACAATATGATCGTCGCATCGTCTAACCCCATTCGATAAAACAAGCTGCCGATCCCGCTGACCACCAACAACATCATAAGTGTCATCGATAAGTTATACAATACATTTTTCTTTGTATTTAAAAAATGATACATCTTATTTTTTCGATTCATATCATCATTTTACCAAAAAATTAAATCTGCGAGCAGTTTTCTTACGGCACATTTTTATTCCTTCGTTTTTACGATATAATGAAACTATGTTGAAAATTCCAGAACAAGGCATACTGATTGCACCGGCCAGTCTGCATCTGCCTTTATACCAAGCTATACATCAAGCCAAAGGAAACACGATCGGTTTGGAAGTGTACAGCCTACATTCCTTCATACAACAATTCTTTCAGGGACAACCTGTCGATGAAGTGACGTTATTGTTTGAAACCATGAAAAAATGTCAGGCTTGTTCTTCGACCAATGTGTTTTATTCCAGCCGGAAAAGTTATGATTTTATCCGCGATACTCTTCAATTTGTACGTTATGCCAAAACCTATGGCATCGATTTTCATACACTGCATGAAAACAGCCAGAAAGAAAAAGATCTCAAAGAGATCCTTTGTCTTCTGGAAAATTTGGATGTACGCGAAAAACAAATCCCGGAAATTTTAAAGCAGCCATTCCATGCAGAGAATATTTATATCCTGCAGTATGAATATAGTGAAGAAGAAAGCCTTTGGATCGACTTCTTACTCCAAAATGGGGCGCACATATTGGAAGAGGCAGCAGAAACAGATGTGCAGTATGTATCCGTGGCCAATGCCCGCAAGCAGGCAACTTTGATTGCCCAGACCATCGTTGATCAATACGATGCCGACGATGTTTTTATCTGTTGTCAACAGGCAAGCCAAATGCAGGTATTGGCACAGATGTTAGAGACTTATCAGATTCCCTATACCTTTTTAACGGAAGATGCACCTTCTTTGCTACAGTATCAGTTGATTTGCTGCATAAAATGGATCGCCTTACAAGATATCGAAAGCTTTATCACGATGATCAATGCCCTGCATCCAGATACCAAAGAAAGCATACAGCCAACCTTGCGACAGTTCCCAGATTTGTTTACGACCAGAAAATCACATCTTCCGGATCTATATCAGGACAATGTTTTTATGGATCGTTATAGCTTTGAACATTTACAAAAACAAATAGAAACGACATTGACATGGCTAGAGGAACACGAGGCACTCTGTCATTGGACATTACAGGATATAGAAGATGTCTTACAGTATATACAGGCACAAAATACCTGCGCACTGGAAAATCTTCGTGCATTCCATCAAATACAAGACGTGTTAAGAAAGTGCCTTCCTTCTTTGAAAACCAGGGAAGATCTCTTGTTTTTATGTGAATATTTAAACGCTAAAACAAATTCTTCAACGGCTTCTCAGATCCAGGGCGTTTTGATTGGAAAGCGCAGCGAGATCACAGCATTGCGAAAAGTTTGTTTCCTAACTGATGCCCATGCGCGCTCTTTCCCGGGTCTTTCTATGCATAGTGGTATTTATGATGAAACCTATTTAGCCGATCTTTCAGTTCCATCCTTAGCCACAAGGCTTAAAAAACAGCGTGATCAGCTTTTCACATGCCTTTCTTTGCCAAAGACTTTATATATCCTTGTACCGGAAGCTTCGTACGATGGAAAGGAAAATCCGGAAAGTCATGAGCTTGTACAGTGGATCGGCCAAAAAGCACAGTTTGTGGATGTCAAAGAAAGCTCTGTGTACGAAAAACCACAGTTTTCCCTAAACACTTCTTTGGCAAGCTCGCTTTTCTTTCCGGAGGATCGTTTTACCGGTTCGATCTCTCGCCTAGAGTCCTTTGCCCGTTGTCCTTTACAACACTTTCTTCGTTATGGGTTGTACTTAAAAGAAAAACGAGACACCATGGATATTCGTATGCAGGGTTCGATTTATCACCATATTTTAGAAATCTTGATGGATACGTATCAAAAAGACTATACCAAGGCCGATACAAAAACAATCAAAAACCTCGTTCAAAACGAATTTACTTTTATTCGTAACGTTTATCCGCAACAGGCACCTTTCTTTGAAAAAAACGTATTGGAAACAGCCGATAAAATTTTAAAGATTTTAGAACAGTTAGATGATTTTGAACACGATTGGCATATGCGTACTTCGCATCAGGAGTATAAGGTGCAGATACAGCTGGACTGGCAGGGTACCCCGATTCTTCTCTATGGGTATATCGATCGTATTGATACCTCGCAAAGCTCTTTTGTGATCTTTGATTATAAAAGTTCAGATAAAGATTTGTCCCTGCAGGATTTTGATGCCGGACTAGCCCTGCAGCTGATTACTTATACAATTGCCTATGAAACAACCAGTGGCAGTCTGCCGGCAGGCTGTTACTATATTTCACTAAAGACATCGCCGCAAACCGCTCTGGCCTATAAGGTCAACTATCGAAAAAAGGTTCCGGAGGCTACACCGTTAGATATCAAAGAACAGGCACAGGAGGCTGCCCAATCCAGGAAATTTACCGGTCTGATGTTTCAGGATCTATCCATATACAGCGATCATGAGCATTTCGCCAGAAAAAAAGAACAGCCTGAATATCCTGAAACCAAAACACAATGGCAAACGATCCTCTTTTCCTTATTGGAAGACATGAAAAATGGTGTGATTCAGCCCGATCATGCCAAAGGTGCCTGTGATTATTGTGCCTATAAGGAGATTTGTCGAAACGCGGCCAATGAAGTCACAAAAGCCAATCGATTAGAACAGGAGGAAGAACATGCGCTTTAGTTTTGCCCAACAACAAGCTATCGATATTCGTGATAAAAATGTGCTGGTTTTTGCCAGTGCCGGAAGTGGCAAGACCAGTGTTCTTGTCCAAAGGCTTTGCCAGCTTGTGCTACAGGATAAAATTTCCATTGATTCGATTTTGGCCATGACGTTTACCAATGATGCGGCCAATGAAATGAAAAGTCGTTTAAAAATCTCTTTGGAAAATGCACCTTCTTCTCCGTATATTGAAGAACAGCTGGCGCTTTTGGAAACCGCAAGCATCTGTACGATCGACAGCTTTTGTCTTGGCATTGTACAAAATTATTATTATCGAATTCCCATCAGCTATAAAATGTCTCGAACAATTGATGACACGATTCAAAAGCAGGCCTTTGATCAGGCCTATCAACAAGCCTGCTTTAGCTTACCTGTAAAGGAGATGGCCAATCTTTCTCTTTTCTTTTCCGGCTTTGGAAAAAAAGAAGATGACATCAAAAGAAGCTTGGAAGCCCTGATTCAAACCGCATGGTCCAAGCCGGAACCGGAAGAGTGGATTCAATCCCTGACAAAACAAACTTCTTCCCTGATGGAAAGCTGGTTCTTTCAATATTTTAAACAATGTGTTCTTTCCATGGAGCAGATTCTTCAAGAGTTGATCTTAAAGACAGAAGACCAAGATCTTATTACCAAAAAAGAAGCCTTGCGCCCATGTCTGGAAGAACTGGATCGAAAAGACTATGCCCTGTTTAAGAGTTCTTTTTTGGTCTATCTTTCCAACACGGTACGTCTTAAAAACAAATATGATGATATCGATACAAAAAATGATAATGATGCCTATAAAAAGTTTGAAAAGAAAATCACCGATGTATTATTTGATAAGAATCTGTATGAAACAGAAACCAAGGAAACACAGGCATTAAAAAAGACGTTTTGTACCTTGGCACTGACAACACAAAAATTCTATGCTCAGATCAAAAAAGAAAAAGAAGTGATGGATTTTGGTGATATGGAACACTTTGCCTATCAGCTTCTCAGTCAAAGTGATATTGCCAAAGAAGTGCAGAATAAATACAAAATGATCCTGGTGGATGAATTTCAGGATACCAACGATCTGCAGGAAAGCATTTTGTCTTGTTTTGCCCGCAAAAACAATGTCTTTCGTGTAGGAGACATCAAACAAAGCATTTATGGCTTTCGTCATGCCAAGCCGGAGATCATGAAACATCATATGGAAAAGCAGGATGAGTTTTCCTGCACATTGGTGCTGGATGAAAACTATCGTTCCAATGCCTCTATCATTGATTTCAACAATCATTTTTATAAAAAAATCATGAATGTAGTGGGAATGCCGGCACAGTTTGATCAAAAAGATGTCGCAAAACCTGGCACCCGGGCCCAAAGCGAAAGAGAACAATATCCGATTCGCTTTCTATATATGGAATCGGATGCACTGGCAGATGAACTCAACATTTCTAAGCTGGAGGCAAAAACAAAAGCCAAAGAAAACAAGCTGGATATCTTAGCACACGATATCTTAAAACATAAAGAACAAGGTGCTTCTTTCAAGGATATCTGTATTTTGACCAGAAGCCATGGTCCTCAGGAAGAGATCAAAAAAGCATTGGAAGCCTATGATATACCTGTACTGGCTGAGATCGATCATGGTTTTTATACCAATCCCAGCATTCAGATCGTTCTTTCCTGCCTGCAGGCCATTTTAGATCCTTATAACGATATCGCCTTATGTGCTACTTTATTCTCTCCGTTTTGTCAAATTACACCTGACCAGCTGGCACAAGCCTGCCTTGGAAAAGAAAAAGGAGCATCTCTATATGTTCAGTTAAAAGATACTGATTTGATGCAGGATTACTTCACTATGCGAGAATGGAAGAACGATCCGGTTCCTTTACTAATTCGCAAGCTCTACGCCTGGCATGATTTTTATGAATCGTATACCAGTGCACAGGATAAAACCAATTTAGATTTATTCTTACAGTTTGCCAGCCAGTTAAACGATCCCATGGACCTGGATGGCTTTCTGCAGCAGCATGTACAGGCCAGTCGTTTTGACAATTTATCAGAAGCCTATCCTTATGGACGAGAAGCCGATGTCGTATCAATCAAGACCATGCATCATTCCAAAGGGTTGCAGTTTCCGATCGTGTATATTTATTCACAACATGAAACGAAAGATCGTATTTCTAACGAACCAATCCTGATCGATGAAAAACTGGGCTTAGGCTTTCTACAGCTCGATACCACAGGAAGGATCAAGCTTCCCAGTAAAGCCCATCTTGCGATCCGCACCAAAAAACTGCAGGATGAACTGGAGGAAGAAATGCGCGTTTTCTATGTGGCCACTACAAGAGCAGAAAAAGAATTGATCTTACTGGATTCAATTTCCAGCGCCAAAAACTATGAAGCCCCTTTATCTTTACAAATACTCTTGAAAAGACAAAGC
>NZ_JAXKBY010000078.1:0-11339 GCF_036552745.1 Faecalicoccus sp. | reverse complement strand
GGTGAAACCAGATCACTTTTTTGATTGATGACCTGGGCAATACGCTCACCACTGGCAATCGACATGATGACCATGACAAAGACCATACTAAACATCATCAAAGACATTAAGATGTTGGCCGTATAAGTAAACAAAGACATCAATTCACCGGTCGTTAGTGAAGACCCTACGATCATATGTGCACCAAACCAGGAAATCATCAAAATAGCGCCATACATGCTCATCTGCATCAAAGGCATGTTCCAAATCAGGATTTTTTCGGCTTTCATCTGAATGTGGTAAATATCGCCACTTTCTTTATGGAATTTCTTAGTTTCATATTTACTGCGGACATACGCTTTGACAACACGAATACCACTGATATTTTCCTGTACAGAAGCATTTAAGGCATCGTATTTTCTAAACATCTTTTCAAAGACAGGGTGAACGACAAAGCTGACCGCAAATAAGGCAATCCCTAAAAAGATAATGACACCGACAAATACTAAAGAAAGTTCAAAGTTGATAAAGAAACACATACCTAAGGCAGCTACTAACATAAACGGAGCACGTACACAGACACGAATAACCATCTGAAAGGCCATTTGTACATTGGTGACATCAGTCATCATACGTGTGATTAACCCTCCGGTTGAATATTGGTCAATGTTGCTGAAGGCAAATTTTTGAATGTTTTCATATTCCGCTTTACGAAGATTTTTCGCAAAACCACTGCTGGCAATCGCGGCATGTTTTCCACTTTGTGCACCGGCCCACAGTCCGATAAAGGCACAGACAACCATAGTACCGCCGATCTTCCATACGATATCCATATTTCCTTGTTCGATACCTTGATCGACCAGAATCGACATCAAAAAGGGAATCAGGACTTCCATGATAACTTCAATGATGACATAAAGCGGAGACTTGATCGTATTGATCTTGTATTCTTTGATCTGAGCCATCAATGTTTTTAACATATTTACACTTCCTCCTTTTCAATTACGTTATTGGTTACTTTCTCTAAAAGGATAAACAACATCTCTTTCTCATCGGGCTGTAAGCCTTCGATGAGTTTTGCTTCTATGAGTTTGACACTTCGCTGTACAGCTTTTTCCAACTCTAAGGCTTTTTCGGTGGACTCAATGTAATGAACGCGTTTATCGCTTTCACTGATCACACGGCGAATGTATCCCTTTTGTTCCAAGCGGTTCAATATTCCTGTTACCGTTGGATTGGAGATGTGATAAAACTCTTCGATATCTTTCTGGGATACTTTTTCTAACTTTGTCCATCTAAGAAACCGAAGCACCTTTTCTTGTGACATTGTCAAATCAAAATCCTTTAATGTTTCATTCATGTGTTTTTCAATTGATGATTGAATACACTTGAAATAGAAACCGTAACCATATTTTCTTCGGTTCATCCAACGCCTCCTTAAAACATAGCTTGCTATATAAAAATATAGTTTGCTATATAATTATATGTCATTTGACAGGATTGTCAATAGACTTAAAAAAAGTTAAAATAACGCTATGAGAAAAAATGAAATTTATGAAGTTTCGTGCCTGGATGTAACCAACCAGGGCTATGGTGTAGTACGTATTGACGGACAGGTTGTCTTTGTGCCAGGTCTGTTAAAAGAAGAAAAGGCAAGAATCAAAATCGTCAAAGTCTTAAAGAAATATGCGTTTGGAAAGATCGAAGAACTACAGATTGCTTCTAAGGATAGAGTAGAGCCAAAGTGCCCTTATGCGAGCCGTTGTGGCGGCTGTTGTTTTCAACATCTTGCCTATAAAAAACAGTTGGAAATAAAAACAGAGTATGTGCGTCAGCTATTTATAAGAAATCATCTGGATTGCACGATCAAGGATACACTGGGTATGCAAGATCCTTTTTATTATCGAAATAAAGCACAGTTTCCGGTACAAGTGATCAACGATACAGTCCATATGGGGTTTTATCGACCTCATTCCAATTCTATTGTGGATTGCGATTCTTGCGTGATTCAATCAAAAGAAATCAATGAGGTTTATCAGTTTATAAAGGCAAACATGAATGTCAAAAGTGCAAAGACATTACGTCACGTACTGATACGATCCAATGCGCTAGGACAAGTGCAGATCGTTTTTATCGGCAAAGAGAATCATGTGGGTGCTCTGGCCAAGAATATTACAGAAAACTTTAATAATGTGGTATCCATCCTTTTTAATAAAAATGATCGTGAAGATAATGTGATACTGGGGGATTCTTATCGTGTGCTCTATGGTTTAGAATCAATGCGCCAGACATGTATGTCGCAAAAGATACAATTACATTTTAAATCTTTTTTTCAGGTTAATTCGAAACAGATGGAAGTTCTTTACTTGCAGGCTATTCATTTGGCAAACTTGTCCAAGGAAGATCGTGTGATTGATCTATATTCCGGCGTGGGTACGATTGGTTGTGTCATCGCGCCGTATGTCAAGAAAGTAACAGGTGTGGAAATTGTACCGGAAGCCGTGGAAAACGCAAAAAAGAATGCGCAACTCAATCAATTATCCAACATTGATTTTGTATGTGAAGATGCCAGCATCTTTGTGCAAAAATATAAAGAAGAAACAGATGTTGTCTTTGTGGATCCACCAAGAAAAGGATTAAGCGAAGCAGGTATTTGTCATATTACCGGACTGCATCCTAAACGAGTCGTCTATATTTCCTGTAATCCAAATACACTGGTAAGAGATGTAAAGTTATTTGAAAAAAGTGGATATCACTGTACGGTGGTACAGCCGGTGGATATGTTCTGTCATACCAACGGTTTAGAATGTGTTTGTCTATTGGAAAAATAAAAACCAGTCTTGTTTAAAAAGACTGGCTGTATGCGATGGTGAGGTCGCTTCGACTTGAATATACCTGTATTTATCGTATTTTCCATATACTTTGTTCCAAAAATCATGCCACGCTTAGTTTGGTTATATTATCAAATGGCATAAAATCGGCATATACATTTTAGCCGAAATTGACGTAGATAATTGAAATGGCAAGCTTTGTTTCATATTTGTAAATGCTTTAAAGCAATAATGATAAAGAATATATTAAAATCATGAGATAGATTGTTTTACTTATGATACAATGCTTTCGTTGCGCTACACCCTCCTGCACTCTAACGAGAAGGGAGGTGAACTCGTTGCAGGAGATATTACTATCCATTTTAATTTCTGTTATCGCAGGTGTGACTTGCCACCTCATCTGTGAACGGCTCGACAGAAGAGAAAAGTAGTGCAATGAGCCAAAAGCCCAAGGAACTGCCATTCCAAGGGTTTTTTATTCAAGATAAAAAAAGCACCCTCTGCCAAGGGTGTTTTTTTCTCGTTACAGGCTTACTATCCATTTTGCCTACTTGAATTATAGCATGTTTAAACATGGTGTCAAATATATTAAAAGACTTGTTAATCACACTCAATTTCGTCACCGCTATATTTCGCGATTTTGTCACCTCCCTGTATTCTATTTTTGGAGGTGATTTTGTAATGCTTACAAAAGATAAGCAGGCTGCTTTATTTCTGCTAAAAGATAAAGCGAATGGAGTTATCAATGACTTCTACTCGTCCATAGCGCAGCAGACTGGATTTTCCGAACTTGGAGGAAACTTCTTCTATGGTATAACCAGTACGACTTATTCTAATATCTCTTAAAACTTTACCAATTTTCTCTTTGTCTGTCATATGATTACACCTCCATCCTTACAGATACAATATATTATAAATGTTTGCTAAAGGCTAACAACCGTTTTTAAAATAATTAAAAAAAGTGGCTAAACTACGCCACTTATATGCCATTATGCTATAAAAGCCTTTATATAAAACATTGGTGAGGCCGATGCGACTTGAACGCACACGAGCTAAGCTCACTACCCCCTCAAAGTAGCGTGTCTGCCGATTCCACCACGGCCTCATTTGCTTTCTTATTATAGCGAAGAATGATGTCTTTGACAAACAAAATCGGTATGACTTTTACGACAAGAGGCATTTATGGTAAAATAATTCTTGTATATCAAGTGAGGATATGAAAATGAAAAATAAAAAGATGTTACAAAAAGTATTGTATGGTTTATCATTGCTTGCATTAGTTTATACAGGCTATGTATTATTCTATACGTATGATTCGGTTACACAGTATTATACGGCATATGGCTCTTCAGCTCCGGTTTCACAAATCGTTAATAACTTGATCAGCAGTGCCTTTGCTCCTTTTATGTTTGCCATCGTTCTTTATGTATTAGCGGTGATTTTGGGAATGGTCGATTCTTTGACACAAGAATTTGAGATCGTAGCTGAAGATCAACCAGATTCTGTTCCTGAACAAAAAGAGGTAAAGGAAGAAACAAAAGAAGAACCGAAAGAAGAGACAAAAGAGGAAGAAAAGCCTACAGAAACGAAGGAAGATTAAGAAAAGTTCAGATTTTCTGAACTTTTTTAATAGTTTTTTGATTTTTTTTCGTAATAAATAATAGGGTAATCAATTTTAAGGATGTGGAGGAGATAATGTTACGAAAGAAAATTAAAATAACAATTTGGTTGGTTTTCAGTTTTTGTATGCTGATGACACAAAGTTTATCTGTATTGGCACAAAGTCCGGCAATCGTTCATGTAGAAGCGCCAACAGGAGTGCATGTCGATCCTAATGATAAGTGGGCTATCGGTACGACACGACCGACGGCTTCCGGCTATAGTTCCAGTTATTATTCAAAATTAAGTATAAATGGACAAAAAGTGTATTGTCTTCAACCTTTGGCATCGATTGCCAATGGAAATGGAGGCTATACTGCCATGGATTTGGCCAGCTATTTTGGGAATGCTGCTTTGACAAAGAAGTTGGAATGGATTTCCAGTTTGGGTTATGGTTATAAAAACGATACAAGCTTAGAGATGGATTTTGCCACACAGATTCGAATCTGGCAGGAGATTACACCGGGTTTGATCACGCACATTCACCCAGAAATCCAAAGTAAGATTGATTTGATCAATCAGCGCTTACATGTCATGGAAACACCGGTTTCCTTTCAGGGGCAGGATATCACCTTATATGGACATGGAAAAGAGTTTGCCAAGACTCTAACGGATCAAAATCATGTATTTGAAAACTACATTCTAGATCAAAGCTCTTTAAAAATGGAACGAGATGGAAATCAGGTTCGTGTGTGGATGGATGAAGAAGATGGTTTGCAGGGAAGTGCTTCTATGCATTGTTTCTATGTCCCTCAGGGAACCAGTATTGCCTATAAGAACCCTTATGGCTATCAGGAGGTTGGATATATTACCGGTGGTTCTTCGCAGACGCTTCGTTTGCATGCGCATGTGCGATTGGGTAGCATTCAGATCACAAAAGGGGATCAGGAAACCGGTACACGCGCACAGGGAGAAGCTACTTTGGTCGGTGCTCAATATTTGGTAATCGATGATAAAACCGGAAAGCCGATAGGTACACTGACCATTCAGGATGATCTGCAAAGTAATATACTCGATCAGCTTCCTTCGGATCGAACATACTCGATCAAAGAAATCAAAGCACCAAAGGGATATCAGTTGAATACTAAAATCATCACGGCGGATGTAAAGGCACAACAAGATGTTCGACTCTCGGTTGCGGATGCTGTTGTGACCGGAAGATTTCAATTAAAAAAGATTATCACGGATGCGAGTACAACGGAGATCGTAAAACCCGAGGCTAATGCACAGTTTGGTGTTGTGCTTAAGAAGTATGTGGATCAATATGGAAGCATACAGGAGGCTTTGAAGCATAAAGATACATTTACCGATCACGAATGGGATCTGTTGCATACTGATGAAAAAGGAAATGCCACCAGTCGAGAGCTTGCTTATGGAACGTATCTGATTCAACAGTTGACCGGGGCAAAGGAAACGGATATCTTAAAAGGACCATTCACTTTTACAGTGGATGAAAATGAAAAGGAACCGATGGAATATACGATCAATAATCGACCAAGCGATTATTATTTACGACTTGTCAAAAAGGATAAGGATACCAAAAAAGAAATCATATATTCCGGGGCACGATTTCAGATCTTTGATCAAAATTATCAAAAAGTCACCATGAAGATTGGTTCGAAAATCTTCGATACTTTTGAAACAGCTTCCAATTCGACAAAGGAAGAACAAGGTATTTTTGTGGCCAAAGAGGAAAAGGGAAAGATGACGATACCTTTAAAACTAAAGGCGGGAAGATATCGTATTGAAGAAAAGGTTTCTCCTAAAGGCTATCTTTTACTTTCAAAGCCAGTATGGGTCGATATTGGAGAAGATTTTGTTTCTGAAAAGGATTCACAAGAAGATGCTTATGTTGAAGTCATCATTGAAAATGAAAAGCCGACAGCTACGATCGAACTTCAAAAAGAGTTTGAAGAGCCACATCCGGTTGAAACATGTCTACAAGAGGTATTGTTTGTATTGCGTGCAAAAGAGGACATTCTGGATCCATCGGATGGCAGTGTGTTATATCATGCCAATGAAAAGATCAATGTGGGATCAGCCAGAGAGGGAATTTATGCACTAGGAAAAGATCAGGTGCTATGTATCGAAAATCTGCCGATCGGATTGGGCAAAACGGTATATCAGTTAGAGGAAACACAGACAAAGGAAGGATATAAACTGGCTGATAAGCCCATTGATTTTGTGTTTACCGCAAAAGATAACATGACAAAATCTTATAAGGTTTCTAAAACATTAAAGAATAAAAAGCTCACCATTGATACTTCGGTTCAACCGAATGGGCAACAGACAAAGATTTTTAATGGAAATCAGGATTTTATGATTCGCGACACTGTCTTTTTTGAGAATTTGGATGCACAAAAGACATATCGATTAAAAGGTACGATTATTGATAGTACTACGCAAAAGCCGGTGAAAGTCAATGAAAAAGAGCTGATTCATGAAATCAGCTTTGTGCCGGATCAACAAAAGAAATCTGTTGATAATTCTTTCTGGATTGAGAAACAAAGCCTGCCTAAAGGAAAGTATGTAGTATTTGAAGAACTGTATTGTGATAAAGGACATTTGTTGGCCGAACATAAAGATGGAAACGATGAAAACCAAAGCTTTGAAATAGAGCCTTTCTATGAAATAGAAGTGGAAAAGATCGATGCCAAAAGTGAGAAAACCATAACAAATCAAGATTTTGAATTTACCTTGTATGAAGATTCATCCTGTACAAAGCAGGTGCAGGTAGGACAAACGGATCTGAAAAAAGGAATGTCTTTGTTTAAAGAAGTTACAGAAGGTGTATGGTATCTAAAGGAAACAAGAGCACCAAAGGGATATCAGCTGGAAAAGAATGTACAAAAGATCGAAATCAGAAATCACGAGGTTTGGATCGATGGTAAACAGGAGAAAATGGAAAAATCTTGTCTGCATATAAAAGTAAAAAATGAGAAACAGTCTTCTATTCCAACCGGTAAATCGATGCATTTTGTGTATGCGTTATGGTTTTTTCTGTCCGGCTTTTTAGGCTGTATGATCGTATTTCTTCAATGGATGCGAAGAAAAAGATAACGAGAAGTCATAAAGGGTGGTTTGATGCTGCCCTTTTTGAATGTCGCTAACTTGCAATTTTGCATAAAATAACATAAAATTCATTCATGAGTGAGTATGAAGGAAGATCTTTTTTTAAAGATGCTGCTTATAATATAAAAAGAACGATGGAACTAGACCCGGCGGCCCATTCGAAATGGGAGGTTTTCTGGTTGTATCCGCATATCAAAGCAATCGGATTGCATCGAATCGCCCGTTGGCTGTGGGATCATCACCGCACCTTTTTAGCTCGTTTTGTTTCCAATGTTGCCCGTAAATGGACAGGGATCGAGATTCATCCGGGAGCAACGATTGGAAGAGGGCTGATCATTGACCATGGAATGGGTGTTGTTATTGGGGAAACGGCAATTGTCGGAAATGATTGTCATCTTTATCATGGCGTCACCTTGGGAGGGACCGGAAAACAACATAAAAAAAGACATCCAACTTTAAAGGATGGAGTGTATGTTGGTTCCGGAGCCAAATGTCTGGGAAATATCGTTTTAGGCAATCACTGCAAGATCGGTGCCAATGCCGTGGTGCTGATCGATGTACCGGATGGCTGTACGGCTGTGGGAATGCCTGCCAGGATCATTGAAAGGAAGCAAAAGTAATGTGGAAATATCGATGTAAGACGCATTTGTTAGCACTTCTGGCATCGTTTGGGATCGGAGTGCTCTTTGGTCTGATTACATATTTTGTATATGGAGATACCTTGCAGGTGTATCTACAGGAGATTGCTCGTGAGGCGGGTCTATCTTCTGCAGAGTTTGCCGTGGTCCGAGATTTGATGGTCAATCCGGCTTTACAGGCGGGTATGACAGGCATTGTGTTTGCGGGCCTTGTCAATATTGTTTTTTTAGCACAATATGTTGCCAGTAAAAGCAGCTATGCCCCATTGATCTTTATAGTTCTTCTACTGATGGCCTCGGTATATTTGCTTTTGGCAGGAATCGTATTATTGATACCGGCTATTATCGTCTGCATTTATGGCATGGTCAGCTTAAGAAGTTCTTTATCGTTTCAAAGACAACAGCGCAATTTTTCCGATGATGATGAGATCGTGCGAATCTATAAGATTCATCACACATTGGATGAAAACGTCAAAAACGTTGCCTTGGAGTGTAAGAAAAATGTCCGTAAATTTACGGTCGTTTATACATTAGGTGTGATTGCCGCATTATGCGTACTGTTCTTTGTACAAAACTTCGTGGTGCTTGTTTTACTGTTAGTTTTCCTATTTATGTCCTTTAATTATCTGATGCGCTATTTTGCCAATTCTTTAATGCCGATCCGGTTGCTGCTGTATCAGAATTGTGATCCGGAGGCATGTGCCAGCGCCATCATTTATTATTCGACAAATCGCAATGGAAAAGTAAAGCTGAAAAACCGGATCCTATTGGCACAGGCTTTGATTTATATGGACGATCCGCAACTGGCTATGGATGTACTGATCGATTATTCGCGAAGAGATCAGGCAAGCTTGTTACAATATTGGAGCCTGATGGCAACAATCAATTATATGTTAAAAGATGAAGATGCACTAGATCGCTGTAAAGAAGAAGCCGGTAAAGTACGTATGAACTATGGCGTACAGGGGGTCCTGGTACAAAGTGAAGAACTGGCATCTATTCAAAATAAGGTCGATTTGATGAATGGGCAGTTTAATACGTGTAAAAAGTATTATCTGCAGGCTTTGCAGAAGGCAAGACTGCCGTTTCAACAAGTGGATGCGTGTTATTATATCGGCATGATTTCTTTTGTCGAACAAGATTATTCTCTGGCCAGTATGTACTTTGAAAAAGTCATCAGTCTGGGTAATAAAATGGCTTTTGTCCAGAAGGCCAAACACTTTCAGTCTAAGATCGATGCGATGGCTCCATCGCAGGATGCCGACGAGTTTTAGTTGAAAGTTATCAAGGGATTTTGTATAATCACAAGTGTTAAAGCGTTGAACAGGAGTAGTAGTCCATAGAATTCGATGGATAGAGAATCAGACTCATCGGCTGAAAGGTCTGAACAGAGAAGTTGGATGAATTCGCCTGGGAGCAAGAGTAAACCTCTTCCGTTTCATACGGTTATCATGGTAAATAAGTGCGTAAAGACGAAACAGGATGGTACCGCCGTAACTGGCTCCTGTGCTCGTCTTTTTTTGTTTTATAAAGAGAGGATGACGACAATGGAACAAATCGAACAGCTTCAAAAAGAGGCACTGGAAAAGATCCGCGATTGCCAACAAGGTAGTACGCTTAATGAATTGCGTGTGTATTATCTGGGGAAAAAAGGTCCGGTTCAAGGCTTGATGAAGAATATGAAGAGTTTATCTTCGGAAGAAAAGCCGATTTTTGGTCAGAAAGTGAATCAGCTCAAACAAGAGCTTTCACAGGCCATTGAAGAAAAACGGCAGGAACTGGCTCAAAAAGAAATGTTGGCAAAGATTGAAAATGAAAAAATTGATATTACCTTACCAGGTAGAAAACCGCACCTTGCCAATTTACATCCATTAAATCTTGTTACGCAGGAATTGGAAGATCTGTTTATTGGTTTAGGCTATCAGGTGATCGAAGGGGATGATATCGTCAGTGATGAATATTGTTTCGAAAGAGCAAATATTCCTAAGGATCATCCGGCAAGAGATATGCAGGATTCTTTGTATATTGATCCAAACTGGCTGCTTCGTACTCATACAACGGCTATCCAAATGAAGGTGTTGGAAGAAAGTGCACCTTCATTGCCAATTAAGGTTGTATGTCCGGGAAAAGTCTATCGTCGTGATGATGATGATGCGACTCATTCTCATCAGTTTATGCAGATGGAAGGTCTGGTTATCGGCGAGAATGTCACATTGTCCGATTTAAAAGGAACCTTGGAATTTATGGCACGTAAGCTGTTTGGACAAGATCGCGAGATTCGTTTCCGTCCCAGCTTCTTCCCATTTACCGAACCAAGCGTAGAAGTCGATGTATCTTGCCATATTTGTAACGGTAAGGGATGTCCGACATGTAAAGGAACCGGCTGGATCGAAATCTTAGGTGCCGGAGAAGTGCATCCAAATGTTTTGAAGATGGCCGGCTATGATCCGGAAAAATGTTCCGGTTTTGCCTTTGGTGTAGGTATAGAACGTGTTGCCATGTTGAAATATGGTATTGATGATATTCGTCATTTTTATACGAACGATATGCGCTTTATGGATGAATTTAAGCGTTTTGAATAGGGGGAAAGACAATGCGAATTTCTAGAAAATGGCTTTCACAATATATGGATATTTCCGATCTTTCGATTGAAGAAATCGCTCAAAAGATCACCGATGCAGGTTTAGAAGTAGAAGCGGTGGAACATCAATCGCAGGGAACCAATTTGGTGATTGGGGAAGTGTTGGAGTGTACCGATCATCCGGACAGTGATCACTTGCATTGTACAAAAGTCAATGTCGGCAATGAAGTTTTAAATATAGTCTGTGGAGCACCTAATGTGGCTGCCGGACAAAAAGTCATCGTTGCCTTACCGGGCGCTAAGTTGCCGGGTGGTGAAATCAAAAAAGGTGTGATTCGTGGTCAGGAGAGTAACGGAATGATCTGTTCCTTACTGGAACTGGGTGTGGATCCGCATCTTTTGACCGAAGAACAAAAAGCAGGTATTGAAATTTTAGATGCCAAGGCACCTGTGGGTAATACTGATCCTTTACAGTATTTGGGATGGGATGATGAGATCCTGGAAATCGGATTAACGCCCAATCGTAACGATTGCCTGGCCAGCTTTAATATGGCTGTGGAAGCCGGTGCCATCTTACAT
>NZ_JAXKBY010000077.1:0-4463 GCF_036552745.1 Faecalicoccus sp. | reverse complement strand
ACTTGATTTCTAATAGTTAATCTCCTTATAATAATTAATTTCTAAAATTTGTAATATTGTGTTTTATTGTTTGATTCAAATAAACGAATCTTATGAACAACTGTTTCATTCATCGCATCAATACATGCTGGGAAAATATCCAATGGTTCTCTTAATCCTTGATCTTCTAATACTTTTCTTGCTTCTTTGAAGAAAGCTGCCTTGATATCTGAAGAAATATTGATCTTGTTTACACCACGCTTAACAGCACCAGCAATTTCTTCATCCGGGTTAGCTGATCCACCATGTAATACTAATGGAATAGATACTTTTGACTTAATTTCTTCCAATAAATCTAATCTTAAGTGTGGAACAAATCCCTTTGGATAAATACCATGAGCAGTACCAATAGCGATTGCTAAGCAGTCACATCCACTTGCTTCTACAAACTTAACTGCATCATCTGGATTAGTATAAATAATTGTATCTGTGCCACCTTCACGGTCACCATTTGTTGATCCAATTGTTCCTAATTCAGCTTCAACTGAAACATTTAATGGGTGGGCAATAGCACATACTTTTTTAGTTAATTCAATATTTTCTTCAAAAGTAGAAGTACTTGCATCAATCATAACTGAAGTAAATCCATCACGAATTGCTCTATAAATTTGTTCTAAGCTTCCTCCGTGATCTAAATGTAATGCTACTGGAACAGTTGTTTTGTTAGCTGCATCTTTGATCATTTCAACAAAACTATCTCCACTATAAGCTAGTTCATTTGGGTGTACTGCAATAATAACTGGTGATTTTTCTTTTTCACAAGATTCAATAACACCTTGAAGCATAGCATCACTAGAAATGTTAAATGCGGGAACCGCGAAATTGTGCTCGTTAGCAACCTTTAATAAATCAGACATATTCATCAACATAATAATTTCCTCCTCATGTAATTTTATTACATATTCATTGATTTTCTGACGGCCGTATGTAATTTATTTACACTGACATATTAATCTTTTAAAATATCTTTGTCAACAAGAAATGTAATTTTTTTACGTTTGGTATGACTAACTATAGTTTTGTGTAATTTTATTACATACGCATCAATAAAAAAAGTTTGTAACATTTCTATTACAAACCCTAAAGCTCTAGACTTTCCAAGAAGACACTTCCAGTTCTACTTCCTCACTCTTTTTTAGTTTCTCTTTTGTTTTCTGATTATTTTCTAATTGATACAATAATGCATCAATCAAAATTGATTCCGTTACATGCGTTTCTAATCCATGAATAAAATGATCAAACAATGAGCTGCTCTTTCCAGAATAAATGACACACTTCGACATTTTAGCCAGTGGTGAAGTATCATCACCTGTTATAGCAATAATATTCATGCCTCTCTTTTTACCCAACTCACATACCTGCAATGCTCTTTGCGCCATTCCAGACTTTGAAATTGCAATAATAACATCTGTTTTTTCACCATTATTTACATAGTTGATTGCTTGTTCAGAAACATTTGCAGAAAATGTTCGAACACCAAATCGGTTTAATCTAAAGGTTAAATCATTAGCCACAGGCAAAGTATTTCCTACCGCAACCACAAATACTGCCGTTGCTTCTGAAATTATTTTTGCAGCTTTTGCGATTCTATGTTTATTTACTGTAGTCTCTAAATTTTGAATATTCTGGATTTCCTTTTCAACAATGTACCCCAAAGGATCTTTACTGCTATCCATTTGTTTTGGCGCATCACTTTGACCTACATCACTCGAAAGCAATAATCTCATCTGATAATACCCTTTGAATCCTGCATGCTGACACATACGTACTACAGTCGCATCACTTACATTGCTTTCTTTTGCTAATTCCGAAACATTCATCATTATAACTTTTTTTGGATAAGATAAAATATAATCAACTACCCTTTTTTCAGCTGAATATAAGTTATCATATTGGTTTCTAAGAATTTTTGTAACACTGTCCATTATGATTCTCCCTCTTACTTTCTTTACTTTTATTATAATCGATAAACCAATATACACAAGTAATTTTATTACATGAATTATGTGTTTATTAATTTTCATGAAATATTTTTTATTTTATGATTGAATTCCAAAATCTATTTGCTATAATGTTGCTGTACATATGTAATATTATTTCTTTAACGATCGTTTCATTTAGAATTAATGTAATATTTTTACATACATAGGAGGATATATTATATGAAACTAAAAGTTACAAACATTGACGAAACACAAATTAAAGGTGTTAAATTTTCTACAAACAAAGATACAGAAACATATAAAGAAACATATTTTGAATGGACAGGTTTCCCTGTTGTTTCACCTTTTAAATCTAATGATATTAGCTGCGGACTACTTCAAGGCTGGCATCACACCCCAAAATTCGATCAAATTGAATATCATGAAGACTATGAACAATTCTATTTCTATCAAGGCGATTGCATCATGCTATTTGTTGATATCGTAGATTTAAAACCTGTAATGGAAAGCGCACAATTAGTCTACATTCCTGAAGGAACTCAATTAGATATTGAACCAAATAAAGGTCACTTTGTTGCAGTTGCTACCGAAGATACATTTAAAGCTTTAGTAATCGCTCCAAAACAAGATTCTCCAAGATTAGATTTACCTGAAACTATTGAAAGTCAAGAATAGTATGTAAATAAATTTTAATCAATATGAAACTTTCAAATAACTCTCCTTTTTTCAAATTTACTCTATATTAAAGATTTCTATTGATCAATCCAACATTTACACTTCTATATTCAAGTATTAATCAATTATAATAAGAAAGAAAAGCTAATATTCACAATATAAGTGTTTATTAGCTTTTTTGTCAATTTGCTAGTAGTTACGCATGAAAAATAAAATGGCTTAAATAAACGAAATCGGAAACTCTATTAAAGAATTTCCGATTTTTTTATGGGCTCAGATGGCAATATTAAAAACATCGACAAATTAACGTTTCTTTCGTCTTAGGTTTGATTTGATCTGTTTGATGATTTCTGTATCTTTCATGATCAGTTGAACTTTACTAATACATTCAACTGGAAAGGCTTTAAATTCTTTTTTCGCAACTCGCATTTCATTTGTAGATATACTTCCATATATTTTTGCCAGTGCCAATGCCAAATTGTTTAAAATGACGATATTATTGATAGATGTCTTATTTGTAAAATGTATATCATCTTCATTTAGGTAAGTATCTTTTTCTTTGTGGAAATTGTTTTCTATTTCCCATCTTCTTTCTATGGCTTCCGCAATCAATTCTGTGTCTTTTGTATTTGATATAAAATACATGGTAATTGCCTTTTTGCGTGTGTGGGATACCATTTCTACCAATGTCTTCATTCCTGTGAATCCACAGTCATCATAATTAGATGGCAGACTAATAAATCTGAAGTTTCTTTTTTCAGTATCTAATGTAGTTATTTTCTTCTTTGGATTCTGCTCATATTTTTTAAATTTTTCCAGAATCTCTTCTCGCAATCCTGACTGATTATCTTTTACAGGTGCAACATAAACACCTTTTTTTGACGCAATGATATTACATGTTTCTCTTTGTGTATGTAGCGCATCAAAAGTAATAACTGTCTTTTTCAGATCCATCAGCCTTAAAATTTCCTGTGCTACTGGAATCTCATTCGTTTTTGTTTCAACCGGCTTGGAATGGATACAAAGACAGTCTGAGTTACCGTATACATTCAATACATTGATATTTCTTTGAGGATTCTTTGTATCTTCACTTCTTCCACTGCCACGTGCTTCTTTTCCATCAACGGATTGATGACAGTACATAGTACCTTGAGCACATTTTCTAAGTTCCTGAAGGAATTCGTAGATACGTCCAATCGTTATTTCTTCAAATTCAACTGGATCAATACACATCAATGTTCTGCGGATCGTATCATGAGATGGAATCTGTCCATTCTTGATCAATCCGTATTTTTCATACCGATTTTTGTATACAAGTATATGGTCGTAAATCCCTAAACATGTCGTTTTACCTTCATAAATAATGCTTAAAAAGCACAGTAAAAGGATATCGGAAAGATTGTACTGGATTTTTCCTGGTTGTCTAAAATCTTTTAAATCATCAAAAAGATGTAAGAAACCAATGGTGTTCATAACTTCCATATGATCATCAAAATCAATATCGATTTCCTTGAATGTTTCATTTAATACGGCAACCAGATTAAAAATTTTATTATTCATAACGAAGCCCATTCCTTTCAATGATGTCAACAACCTCTTCAGGTATAGTTGGATAATAGATATGATCCGAAGAAATATCCACAACCGCAAGCTTTAAGATCTGTGTGCAAATAGCGGACAAATCGGTACGGCTCTAGCGGTATAACCGGTGCAGAACATCAGAAAACTCGGTGCATCATGACGGCTATTCGGTGTGAACATTCCTCCCGCATGCTATAGTTTATTTCTGTAGTATGAAGGGAGGTT
>NZ_JAXKBY010000076.1:0-24487 GCF_036552745.1 Faecalicoccus sp. | reverse complement strand
TAATTCCTTCGGATTATGTTTAAAGATTCCGACTTTTTCTTTGTCAAGCTTTTTTAGATTTTTTTTCACAAATAAAAGAGCCTCGCCTATTTTAGACAAGACTCATAAGATCATGTTTTGCTTAACTTAATGACATTGGAGTTGTGATTTTGACTCTATTCTTTATTTTGTTTGCGCATACCAATTTTATAAAGAAGATTACAAACAGGAAGGGTGAAGTTACCGATATACTCAACAACACAGGCGTTGAAGCCTCGTTTAAAATCAAAGACACCGTAGCCATCTTCTCCTTTTTTAAAGAAACCGCTGATGCCTAACATATTGTAATAACTGTATCCTTCATCAACGGCTTGCTGGATCATAGCCCATTGTATCGCATAAGCACCTCTAAAAGTTCTAAACTGGTAATCCATACCGCTATACAAATACACTACCTCACGCCCAAACTTCACAAACATTGATCCGGCTAAAGGAATTTCTTTATCATACTTTTCTCTGAGTGTAGTAATTTCTTCAGATTTCTTTTGCAGCGACTCATAATATTCCATCGCTACTTTTAAGCGATTTTGTTTTTTCTTGGAGTTTGGATTCTTTTCTAAGAATACATGTAATTCGCTGATTTCTTTTTCTAACGGCTCTTTTTCTGTTTCCAGACTTTGTTCATAGACATCTAAATCTAAATATGCATAGAGTGTTTGTATGTGTCCTTTATAACTTTCATGCATCGTCTTAAAAGTATCCATGGATACTGTCTCAAAATCATGGCGCTGTCCGGCTTCCTGCTCCATATAATTTAAGATCGACAATTCATCTTCTTTTAGAGCTCTAACCTTTACTCCATATTTTTGTGCAGTACGTATGTCATTTCTGGTTCTTGTACTAAAGTCGGCAAAAACTTCTTCCTTAGTCTTTCCTCTTAAATCAATCAATGAGATCCATCGGCATTGTTTGGAAACATCATAGCCTTGTTTTAAAGGATAATGATCAAAGCCGGCCTGCTTGATGTTCTCAATGATATGTTCATTGTTAAAACCATTTGGAACAAGATCACCATTTTTATCATGCTGGTACAAAGGAATCTTAGGATCTATCTCTAAATAGATCACTTTTTTCTTTTTCAACATTTTTTTGATTTCTGCCGTTACTTTTTTCAAAGCCTGTTGATCTTCATAGTCAATAAAGAAACCTCTTGGGATATAGGCATAATAGAAAAAACGCAAAAGGTGTACATAACCAATCATGAATACCGCAACGATCTGTTCATTTTCGACCGCCTTGTAATATTCAACGATCCATCCGTCGTGTAACATTTTATTGGCGGCATAGACAGACTGTAGAAAATCCGGATTGCAGTTTTGTTCTGTGTATATTTGATATTCTTCTTTTGTTAGAGAAATTAACTTCATTTTACCCTCCATTTTTTAGGTATACACTTTATTATAAATGATTTTTGTCTCAGAGTCTATTTAGAACATTAAATCAACAAACTAAGATCCATAAGCTGAAGTGAAAAAGTAAATTCCACATCCAAGAACAAAGCGTTGAATTTAGTCTTTCTTTATTTCAACAGTGAATTTACTCCTACATTTTTGTATAGTATCTTCATCTCCTGCTGCCTGTTAGGAGGTATTTCTATGTCGAACCATAAACATCTTACTCTTTCCGACCGTCTTTCTTTGGAAAAGGGTCTTGATAACAATGCTTCACGCTCTTCCCTGGGCAGAGTCCTGAACAAAGACAAGTCCACCATCTGCAAAGAGATCAAATCTCACGCCCGTATGATCCCTTTCTCCCGTTCCGGTGTCCCCTCCAGCGGAACCTATGACTGTATCTTTATTTCTGAATGTGGATATAATGGCTTCTGTCCCCATGCATGTCCCAAACGTGTTCCCGTTCCCTGCAGGCGTAAAGATTCTCCCAGCGGTGTCTGCAACGGATGTCCGGACAGATCCTCCTGTAAGCTCCCCAAAAAGATCTACTCGGCCGAAACAGCTCAGGAGGAATATGAATTCGAACTGCGGGATTCCCGTATCGGCTGGAACATCTCTTACAAGGAGGCCGAAACTTTAGCAGTCATCCTGAAACCTTTGTTGGAACAGGGGCAGTCGATTGCCCACATTCTCATGAATCATCCGGAAATCCCGTATTCGGAAAAGACCATCTATACCTATATCGATGAAGGGGTGCTCCGTGAATTTGGCATCACCAACATGGATCTGCGAAGAAAGGTGGGACGCAGAATGTCAAAGAAACAAAGACAGGTCTATAAACCGCGCAGGGACAACCGGTATCTGAAAGGCCGTACCTATCTGGATTATCAAAACTATATGGCCGAACATTCGGATGCCTCCGTGGTGGAAATGGATACTGTCTACAACGATATCTCCCGGGGACCTTTTATCCAGACATTCCAGTTTGTGGACTGTCACTTTATGAAAGGCATCTATCATGACACGAAGACTTCGGAAGATATGCTCCGGGGAATCCACAACCTGTATGAGGATCTAGGCAAACAGAATTTCAGAAAATATGTACAGGTCATTCTGACAGACCGGGGATCCGAATTCGTAAGGGCGGAAGAAATAGAGGCTTTCGGCTGTAAGGTCTTCTACTGTGATTCCATGGCATCCTGGCAGAAACCGCATGTAGAAAACAATCATATTTTGTTTCGCTATGTGTGCCCCAAAGAAAGAGATCTTGGGAAACTGGGGCTTCTGTCACAGGATGATCTGGACCTGATCTTCTCCCACGTGAACTCATACCGCAGACAGTATCTGCACGGGAAAAGTCCTTATGAGATCTTCGAGTTTTTTCATTCGGATGAGGACATCATGAAAAGGTTGAATATGAAAAAAATAGATCCGGATCAAATCAACCTAACTCCGGATCTACTAAAAAAATAGACCTGTAATCTTACAGGAACTGCAGCAGGAGCCTTAAAAATCCGATAAACCAACCGAACAGTGGAACTTAGTCTCACACTTTAAAAAAACCTAAGATCCAGTGTTCTTTTTGTGGTGTTGAAATAACTCCCACAGGCAATATCAATATAACAGAAAGAGAGAATTCATCAAACAAAAACCTCTGAAATCTTTATGAAATCAGAGGTTCTGTAAGATTTAATTCAACTTTTCTAAATTGTGTCTTGGATGTGGAATTTACTTTTTCACTTCAGCCTAAGATCCATAAGAATAAAAGGATATGCATTAAGATTGACATCACTAAACCTGTCGTTTTACCATAGCATACGTGAAATGAGGTAAAATATATGCAATATAAAAAATTTGAAGAGCTTCCTGAATATTTATCAAAAAATGGTGTAGATTCTCCATTAAAATCGGATATGAGTGAAAGAGAGATTGCACAAGCTATTGAGAAAATGGATCTATCTGATGAAATGATCGATTTGACAGGAATGAAGCTGGATGATAAAAACGTAGGACACAATGTGATTTACCAGAATTTATCTTTTAATAAAGATTTTAACGTTCGTATCGTTTACGAAGCCAGCTATGAAGAATATGACCATGATTATGATACATGGCAATATATCTATACAACACCGCTTGGATGGTTAGAATAACTTGTAAAAAGCCGATAAAGTATTTTAAATACAATCGGCTTTTTATTTGATTTTTAATGGACCTCCGATGGCAGACCAGCCAAGAACACATATCCATGGAAATATGCATAATAAAAAATACAGTCCGTTTCCATGGGCTTCCAAGCCAATACGCACACCGGTATAAAGTGCCAATGAACTCATGCCAACCAACAATAAACGAATCTTAAATCGTAATCGTAACATCATATACCTCGTTTCTGACTTAGATTATCCTCTAAAAAGAAACATGATTTATGTCACAATAAAAAAAGACAGTCATCTAAACAACTGCCTTACTTTGTAATTTCCTGAATAGCGCGATCTCGCTGCACATCCGAAACTAATGTTTCTTCATTATATTTTAATAATGCCTTCTGCTTTAGTGCCTGCCAGGTATCCGGATCACAATCGCCGGTTGGAGAAAGTCCGTTATCGGATTGAAACTGTTTTAATGCTTCACTGGATGCCGGACTGAAATATTCATCGGTTCGATCAACGGAGTATCCCAGATACTTTAAAAACTGCTGTAGAGCGCTCGCATTGGCATGCACTGTATCTTTTGTGATGGTTTCCTCTTCTAAAGATGTCGTATAGCTGATCTTTGATACATCCTCCGGTTGTACTTCTATATCCGGCGTAAAGCCTTTTTCATGAATCGAATCGCCGTTAGGTGTCAGCCACTTGGCAATCGTATATTTGATGCTGGTTCCATCACTAAACGGAACGGTCGTCTGCTCGGTTCCTTTTCCATAGGAAGTAGTTCCAATCGTTACAACCTTATCCGCTAAGTTATCCCGCAAAGCGCCAATCAAAGCTTCACTGGCACTGGCTGTTGTATCATTTTGAAGAATAACGATCTGATCCATTGGTACATAGCCATAGTCATCATTCGTACTTTGGCTTGTTGTCGTGCCATCCTTTTGTTCCTCCTGAAAAATCACACTACCACCAGGCAATAAGGAACTGGCAATATCTACCGCAGCACTCAAATAGCCGCCTGTGTTCCCTCTTAAATCTAAAACAACCTTCTTGATTCCGGCTTTCTGTAATCTTGCCATAGCTTTGGAGAAGTCTTCTCCGCTATGCTCGGAAAAGCTTGTCAAGATGATCTCGCCATAGCCTTGGTCTTCATGAAGCATACAAACAACAGTCTGATCATATTCTGTTGGTGTGATCTTTACCGTATTGGATTGACCATCACGTAAATAGACAATCTCGATACTTTTTCCTTCCTTGCTCTGGATGCGCTTGAGAATCTTTTGAGAGTCACTTTCTGCGCAGGAAAGTCCATCTACATCCGTAATGATATCTCCTTTTTTCAAACCGGCCTGCTCTGCCGGAGAATTCAAAAATACGTCTCGAATCACAAATTGATCCTGATCGTTTAAAAAATAGGAAATACCTAATCCTACATTCGATCCTGCTAACGTATCAGAAAATGCTTTGGCGCTCTCTAAATCAAAGTATTGTGTATGCGGATCTTCTTCTAAGTCTGTCATACCTTCAATGGCTTTTTCCATGAGCTTTTGATCAAGATCTTCTACATCCTTTGAAAAATACCACTCGTTTGTCAACAAGGAATAAATCGCATCAAACTTTTCTTTTTCCGATGTATTTTCTTGTTTCGAGCTTCGATCAAAGATCAAAGGAACCGAAACACCCAAGCCAAAGAATAATAAACAAAGAACCACAATGACGATCGTCAAGGTGTATTCTTTTTTAGCTGCCTTTTTCATATTGTTCCCCCTTGTTTAACGTTTGGCTTTCAAGCTTTTACCAACTGCCAGCAAACTGGCAAGAATACCAATGACAAGCCCGCAGCCAAGCATCGCAAGTCCCAAAAGCCATCGTACCTGCGTTACGCTTACCAATGAGAAAACACTGGCAAACAATACGCCATCCAATTGTTCATATACGACCGGATATCCAAAGAAGATCAATAGAAACGGAATTAAAGCTCCAATCAGACCAATCAAGATTCCCTGGACTTCAAAGGGAATGCGAATAAAAGCATTGGTAGCACCGACTGTACGCATGATCTTGATTTCATCCTGTCGTGAATAAATCGTTGTACGTATCGTATTGTATATCAGATAAAGTGACAGAATCAACAATAAAACCGCCACACCATACCCAATCTTTCGAACCATATCCAATAAATCAACCAAACGCGTCACGCTGGAACCACCATAGGCAACCGAACTGACGCCATCGATTTTCTCAATACTGGCAGCTGTTTTTTCAATCGCAGAGCTGTCTTTTACCTCCACAAAAAAGGCATGGGATAAAGGATTCTCTTCCCCTCTATATAAGCTAAAGGCTTCTCCTTTTTCCTGGATCATCAATTCCAGCTCCTCATCTTTGCTGGAAAATCGGACGGAAGCCACATTAGATAGCTTTTGAATCTCTTTTTTAATGGTATCGATTTGATCGTCGTCACTTACTTCAGAATCTAAAACCACATGCACGCTCATGTCCTGTTCCACATTGGTGGCAAAGTGATCCACATGCAAACCGATCAATAAAAAACAACCGATCAACAAAGTCGAAACTGCCATCGCACTGATGGCAGACAAAGTTAAAAGAAGATGTTTTCGAATGCCGCGAAACGCATATTTCAGTTCATACCAAAACAGATTCAACAAGCGTTTCATAAGCTGATATATCCACCCTTCTTAGAATCCTTCACAACATAACCTTGATCCAGTGTCACTGTTCTTTTCTTAAACTTCTCAACCAGTACGATATCATGAGTAACCATCAAAACCGTCGTTCCCAATTGATTGATCTTTTCCAGCAGGGCGATGATCTCCAGTGATTTTTCCGGGTCCAGATTCCCTGTTGGTTCATCGGCAATCAACAGTTTTGGGTTATTCGCAATGGCTCTGCCGATCGTAACACGCTGCTGCTGCCCTCCGGAAAGCTCATTGGGATAGGCTCTGGCCTTGTTTTTAAGATCGACCAGCTCCAAAACCTCATCGACACGAGATCGAATTTCTTTTTTAGAAATACCCAATACCTCTAAGGCAAAGGCAATATTCTCCTGTACTGTCAAGGTAGGAAGAAGACGATAATCCTGAAATACACAGCCGATATTTCGACGATAATACGGAACCTTTCTGTGTTTTAAAGATCCCACATCGACTCCATCGACCAATACAAGACCAGAATCCGTCACCTCTTCACCATTCAAGATCTTAATGATCGTACTTTTTCCCGATCCGGTAGGACCGATGATATAGATGAATTCGCCATCTTCAATTGTCAAAGACACTCGATTTAACGCATGAACTCCATTGGGATATGATTTTGTGACATTTTTTAATTCAATCATAAACACGACTCCTTATCCAAAGAATTTCTCCGGTCTTTCCCTGCACGGCGTACTATATCCATTTTCACAGGCTGTCGCCGTCGAATTCCAACCGGTACCCCATGCGAAATCAGCGGATGAAGAGAAGCGAGATACCGCCTCTTCCAAACTCATATTTCCTAAATTATAGACTTCAATATGACAATGAGGGCCACTGGAGTTTCCTGAATTTCCCGTCAATGCGATAGCCTGCCCCTGACTGACGCTTTGTCCGGCACTAACCGCAAAGCCTTCGCGTGACAAATGTGCAAAGCTTACCGCATATGTTGTTCCATTGACCATACAGACCATTTCAATGGTATTTCCTCCACCATATGGATAACCTGTCCAGTTCCCCAGATAGCCTCCGTTACTGGGAGCAGGATTGTTGGCATACAAAATAACCCCATCGGCTGGTGCTACGACCTGTGTTCCAATCGGTACCGCATAATCCATACCTAAATGCAATCCGCCTCCCGGATATGCCCATGTACCGGCCGACATACGACCACCGGTGATCGGTGAAACAAAGCCGGCTACATTGACCAACGTTCCCGAATAGCTTACGGAAATCATATTAGAGCGAATGGATTCAATATCGTTGAACGCCGCCCGCTTGGCCGCCTGCAACTGTGCCATTTGCTGCTCATACTGCTCAACCAGCTGATTATACGATTCTTCAAGCTCTTTAGCCTGCTGCTGTTGCGATTTTAACTGATCCTGCTGCGATTTGGTCTCTTCTTCTAAACGCACCTGTTCTGATTTTTGCAGATCCAGCTGTTCCTTTAATTCATTCAGCTGTTCAATCTGATGTTGATCATCTTCCGTAATTCTTTCAATACCGGAAAGACGACGAAGCATGTCATTTAAGTCCTGCGAACCCATCACCAGATCGATCAACATATTCGTACCCGTGCTGGACTGCTCATTTTGCATTCTGGATTTGATCTGTTCATCCCAGGCATCAATTTCTTCCTGCTTCTCCTGAATCTTTTGTTCCAGAGCCTTGATCTCTTCTTCAATCTTCTGAATGGCACTTTCCTTTTCCTGGATCTGTCCTTCCAGCTGTTCCTGCAGTTCCTTTTGCGTTTTGGCCAGCTGCTCCATCTTATCTGTATCTTCTTCTAAAGAAGCGATATCTTTACTATATTGTTTGATATCTTCCTGCAGCTGATCATAGCGCTGCTGCTGATAATCCTGAAAAGCCTGGCATGCTTTCACACCGTCTGCAGATGATTGCGGCTGCGAACAACGTGCGACCCACGCATCGGTATTTGAATAATCCTCCGCATGAACCGGCATCGCAAAAGCCAATGCACAAGCGCCTGCGGATAAAAGACTGATTAGATTTCTTTTTTTCATCGTGTCCACCTCAAATACTTTCGACTTGCCAAATAACTACCGATCATCCCTACAAATACACCGATGGCCAGTAGTATGGCACTGATAATTAAAGTAAACGGAAATGGTTTGATCAAAACAAACATATCCGACATAAACATTCCACCAAAGGACTGATATAACGCAGTATATCCAAATACACATAATAAACAAGGACCTAAAGCACCGATAAAACCGCTTAACATTCCCTGCAGCATAAAAGGAAATGTAATGTACCAGTTAGCCGCCCCAACCTGTCGCATGATGCGAATTTCATCTTTTCGCACCTGAATGGTCATCTTGATCGTATTGCGAATCAGGAAAATGGACAAAAAGATCAGTGCTACAATAAAGATCAATCCCCCATAACGAAGACTTGCGAATAAATGCACCATCGTATTAACGGCACCAGTTCCGTAAGTAGCTTCCACAACACCATCCATCTTACTGATTTTGCCGGTGATGGAATCGATTTGTGTATTATCGCTTAACTCGATGATAAATACATCATAGAGTGGATTTTTGTCGCCTGCATATTGTTCAAAGGTTTCGCCATAATCTTCGATCAGCTGATCCAGCTCTTCATCCTTATCGCTGAACCGAACGCTATCTACCCCTTTTATATCCTTCAGTTCAGCTTCCAAGGATTGAATATTCTCTTCACTCATTGTCGGATTGATAGAAACCTGAATGACCAGCTGTTCTTCTATATTTTTTGTAAAACCCGAAACATTCCATGCCAGTACGATCATCAGCATAGAGATCAACAACGCAATCCCAATCACCAAGATCGAAGAAAAGGTCAGCGCAAAATGACGCCGCATATCTTTATTAGCCTGACGGAACAATCGTGGTAAACATTTAAAGAATAAAAGCATCTATCCCACATCCAATCTTTGACATTATATCATACTTGAAAAAAAACCAAAAAAAGTCCATAATTTTACAAAATACGCTTTTGCCTCACATACTTTCACATGATAATCTATTATTTATTTGAAAACTTTCCCTTATAGTATAAGTGTGTTCAGGGAACACGTTAAAAACCCTTCATATCTCTCTCCTAAAAAACAATAAATATGAAACAAGGATAACATCTTAGTCAGAGATGTTATTTTTGTTTGGAAGCTTAGATTTTATCTTTGTTCATCATAGCACACTTGACACAGTTGTTCTATAGGCTATAAAATGAAATTATACCATGAAAACACGCTTAAAAATTTTTATAAATTTTTTGAAAAAATGTTTGACACATACAGTAGCAAATGCTATTATTATTGAGCAGTCAGCAAATGGGCCTGTAGCTCAGTTGGTTAGAGCGCACCCCTGATAAGGGTGAGGTCGCTGGTTCAAATCCATTCAGGCCCACCATTTTGTTTTCTGCAAAACCACTTTTGTGGGGTGTTAGCTCAGCTGGGAGAGCACCTGCTTTGCACGCAGGGGGTCAGGAGTTCGATCCTCCTACGCTCCACCATATGTCAATAAGTCCTTTAGCTAAAGGACTTTTTTTATTTATATCTTTTTATCAAGTGATGATTCATAAGACCTTATCCTTTAGAAATCTTTTTCGTTAAGAAATTCAAATCATACCATCAAAAAAGGGAGAGCCAATTCTAGTTCTCCCTTTGATATCACCAGCTTTTTCAATGTGTGATCCATTCATAGATTTTTTATCATTCCTATCTTAATAAACTTCATCACCTTACAGGAACACAACAACTCCTACAAAGAAGATTATATACAAGATGGTCGTCCATCTAGTAAAAAACATCTTTCCATATCTGTACGTGCAATATTCCTGTTTAAACAATTCTGAAATTCGGTTTCCATATTTATATAATAGATAAACCATTCCGACAAAGCAGGCAAACATTCCCAATAAACATAAAATTGAAAGAATAGGAACACTCATCAGTAAGGCGACCAAATTATTTAAGATGTGCAAAAGAATAGGAATACGCATAGAATTCTCTTTTAAGCTTACATACCCCAAAAAACATCCAATAAAAAATGAAGTAATGCCTTGTTGAAGGTTTAAGTGCATCATCGCAAACAACATGGAACTGACCAATATCGCAAACACTCTATGATATCGATCTAAAGTTCTCAGTATGACACCTCTAAATAAGATTTCTTCAAATAAAGGCCCCAGAAGAACAATATAGAGAATAATCAAACCATCAAAGAGTATGTTTCCGGTAAAAAAAGTCTGTATTCCACTGCCAACAGAGCCATGTATCATGCCTAGGATCGCATGAATCAAAGAATATGTGATCGAACAAAAGAAATTCAACCCCAATAGAAAAATCAGATATTTTCCCATTCCTTTTACTTTCTTTGACAATCCATCAAAAGAAGGACGCAGCCACACTGCCCCTATTCCGGCCATGAAAGCTGTCAAGAACATCGGAATAAGATAAGCTAATAAAATCGTGATTTGATATCTTCCGTAAAATGGAAGAGGCAAAAAACGCATCAGAAAGGAAAATACCGCTAAACAAATGTAGGGTAAGATCCCATGCATCAACATCAAAGCGGAGATATTGCGAAATTCTTTTTTTGCCTTTGTGAAAAGTGCTATCTGCATAGGCTCATTCTAACAAAGTATGCCCATTTTGTCTAAAGACTTTTTGACCTCATCCAAAATATCCTGCGAACGAGCGGTAATCGTATGATAATGAATGCCTTGCGTTAAATTGTTCAAAGGCTGGCTTTTTCCCTGCTGAATCTGGTTTAGAAACTCTTTGACATCTCGGCGGCTGGAAAGAGAAAGTTTGGCTTCCAGTTTTCCGTATGTCGCATGTTCCACAAATACATCATGGACCGTCGCCCCACAATCAACGATTGTTTCAAGCTCCTGCTGCATCTGCTCCATCGAATGATTGACCTTGACTACCATCGAATATTCCTGATTGGGCAAGATATAGCCTCTGTTTGTGGAAATGATTGGCATGTTCAATGCCCTAAGTAAAGCGATATCCTGCACGATGACTTGTCTGGATACATGAAGACTTTTCGCAAGCTTATCTCCAGATAAAGGCTGCGGGCTTTCCTTCAGCTTCTGCTCCAAAGTTTTTAATCGTTCTTCTTTTTTCATATTACACCGCTTTTAGATTCTTTAAAGAAAGATCAAGGATCTTAGAGGAATGTGTCAAAGCCCCGCTAGAAATATAATCCACACCGGTAGATGCTAAAGCGGCGATGTTTTCTTTTGTGACATTTCCGCTGCATTCCGCTAAGGCCCTGCCCTGAATATACTGTACAGCCTCTTTCATCTGCTCAACGCTCATATTATCCAACATGATGATATCCGCACCGGCCTCTACGGCTTCTTTGACCATGTCCATATTTTCAACTTCAACTTCGATCTTTCGCACAAAGGAGGCATATTCTTTGGCCAGCTCCACCGCTTGACGAATTCCTCCGGCGGCAGCGATATGATTATCCTTTAAAAGAATTCCATCGCTCAAGTTATAACGATGATTATAACCTCCACCGACTTTTACCGCATATTTTTCAAATACACGCATATTCGGCGTTGTTTTTCTGGTATCCAACAAACGAATGCCCGTTCCTTTTAGAAGATCGGCCGTCTGTCTTGTATAGGTCGCAATGCCTGACATTCTCTGCAGATAATTTAATGCTGTTCTTTCTGCCGTCAATAAAGAACGAATATCCCCATAGATTTCCGCAACGACTTCTCCTTTGTGTACATGATCCCCATCATTGAAAAAGAAAGTCACTTCTGTCTTAGAATCCGCCAGTTGGAAAACTCTTTCAAAGACCGGAAGGCCGGCAATGATGCCATCTTCCTTACAAATCAGCTGTACACTTCCTGATTGATATCCTTTCATGATCGCATTGGTGGTAATATCTTCACTTGTTACATCTTCACGCAATGCCTGTAAGATCAAAGTATCCACATTCATGGACATGGTAATAGAATTCATTTTTCTACCTTCTTTCTTCTTGTTTATAACCTCTCGTACCATCGATGCATATATTGTAACATCTAGATCTTTCATGGTTGTTTGAATCAGGTTCTCAAAATTTAAACATATTTTCGCTTTTTTGATGCTTAGATCCTTCATAGCTCTTCGGGCAAAGACCAAAGACTCCAGTAAGGAATTGCTGGCTAAACGATTTTCCCCGTGCACACCATTACATGCGGTTTCGCCGATCGCATACAATTGATCCATCGTCGTTCTGGAATACGCATCGACATGAATACCACCCATAAAATAATGTTGTCCCGGCACAACGGGAATCCATTCTTTTGTACAGTCAAAGCCTTCCTGCAGGCAATGTTGATAGATATGCGGAAAGTGAGAAAGGATTTGTTCTTTACCCAGCACGGTCATATCCAACCATACAAAGGGCGTATCATCTTTTTTCATCTGCTGATAGATTTTCTGTGTTAAAAGATCCCTTGGCAAAACCTCGTCGGCAAACCGTTTGCCGTATTTATCATAGAGCTTTGCCCCTTCCCCGCGCACACTTTCACTGATCAGGAAACGTCTTCCTTTTTTCTTGGAATACAGCGTTGTCGGATGGATCTGAATGTAATCCGGATTCTCCAGTGCGATATGATGACGAAGACTGATGGCTAACGAATCTCCGGTCAAATGCGGATAATTTGTAGAATTGTTAAAGAGTCCGCCGATTCCTCCGGTTGCCAAAAGGGTAAAGTCGCTTTGTATCGCAAACAACTCTTCCTCTTTCTTCGCAACTATGCCATAACAAGTATTGTCTTCTTCCAAAATATCCAACATCGTGGTATTTTCCATAAACGTCAGATTTTTACGTTTCTTTGCTTCCTCTAATAAATGAGAAGTGATCTCTTTACCTGTAATATCTTCATGAAACAAGATGCGAGGATGTGAATGACAGCCTTCTTTGGTATAGACAAAATGTCCCTGTTCATCTTTTGTGAATCGAACGCCATAGCTTTCCAACTCAGCAATGACATCCGGTGAGGATTGAATCATGATATCCACAGACTGTCTGCGGTTCTTATAATGACCGGCTCTGATCGTATCCTTAAAAAAACTTTCATAATCCGATGGATCCTTCAGTACACATATACCACCCTGTGCCAAAAACGAATCACTTTCTTCCAAAGTCGTCTTACAGATTAAAAGCACTTTTTTATCCTTGGGCGCATGTAAAGCCGCAAAGAGTCCACTGCAGCCTGTTCCTACGATCAAAATATCGGTTTGAATCACATTCATGCCTTGGCCATCTCCAACATCGCATCCATGGACTTTTTAGCTTTGACCATAACTTCTTCATCTAACACGATTTCATTTTTTTCATGCGATAAGACATCATACACTTTATCCAGGGTCACTTTTTTCATATTGACACAGACAAGCTTATCGCTCATGATATGAAATTTCTTGTCCGGATTTTGTCTTTTCAGTTCGTAGAGCACACCCATCTCGGTACCGATGATAAATTCGGTATGCTCACTCTTAGTCGCATACTGTAAAATCCCTGCCGTGCTGCCGGCATAATCGGCCAGCTCAACCACTTCCTTTTTACATTCGGGATGCACTAAGACCAATGCCTTTGGATACTTTTCTTTTGCTTGTAAAACATCCTCTTTAGAGATGCGATGATGTGTAATACAATAACCATCATTTAAGATCACATTCTTTTCCGGAACCTGTTCCTTTACAAAAGAGGCCAAATGCTGATCCGGGATAAAATAAATATTCTTTTGTGGTAAGTTCCTGACGATCTTTACCGCATTGGAACTGGTCACACAGACATCACTCAATGTTTTTAGTTCAGCCGTTGAATTGACGTAACAGACGACCGCAAGATCATCAACTTCTTTTCGCATCTTACGAATATTGGAAACAACCGCCATATGTGCCATAGGACAATCGGCATTCATATCCGGCATCAGTACCTTTTTATCTGGATTTAAGATCTTGGCACTCTCTCCCATAAAGCGAACACCGGCAAAAACGATAATTTGTGCATCGGTTTCCTTTGCCTTTTTTGCCAGTGCAAATGAATCACCGACAAAATCTGCAACATCCTGCACATCTCCTTCAACATAATAATGAGCTAAAATAATCGCATTCTTCTCTTGTTTTAGCTTTTGTATATCTTCCTTCATTGACATGATGGTATCCTCCTGAAGATTGTCTAGGACATTATACAATGTGTAAAGTCAACTGACAAGACAATAAATTTAAAAGAATACTTTGATTCGAATCAAAGAAAACATGATACACTTAATCATAAAAGGGGAGATGAAAATGAAATATGATTTTACAACGATTCTTGATCGAGAAGGACACGATGCCTTGGCCGTTGACAGCTTGCCTATCTCGGATGCGACAGTCAAAGAGGAATTTCCAAAGATTCCGATGTGGGTAGCCGACATGAACTTTCCGGTACTTCCTGCCATTCAAGAATCTATTTTTTCACGTTTAAATGAACCTCACTTTGGTTATTTTACGATTCCGGATGCTTATTATGATGCGATTATCTCCTGGCAGAAATCACAAAATAACCTGCTTGTAAAGAAAGAGCATATTGGCTATGAAAATGGCGTATTAGGCGGCCTCAGCAGTGTTGTTCAAGCTTATACCGCTAAAAAAGAACCCGTTTTGGTTCATGCGCCCACCTATATTGGTTTCACCAAGACTTTAAAGAATTTAGATCGAACGATCATTCACTCCGATTTGATTCAGGATGAAAATGGAATTTGGCGTATGGATTATGAAGATATGGATCGTAAGATCAAAGCCCATCAAATTAAAGTTTGTATCTTTTGTTCACCACACAATCCAACCGGTCGTGTATGGGAAAAAGAAGAAATTGAAAAGGCCATGGAGGTTTATCGAAGCAACCAGTGTATCGTCATCAGTGATGAAATATGGAGCGATTTGATTTTGCCGGGTCATCAACATATCCCAACACAATCTATTTCCAGAGATGCACGAGGAAGAACGGTTGCCTTATACGCACCATCTAAAACCTTTAATTTGGCCGGCCTTGTAGGCTCCTACCATATTATTTATAATCCTATCATCAAAGAAGAAGTTTTACGTGTAGAAAACGCATCTCATTATAATTCACCAAACATTTTTTCCATTTATGCATTGTTAGGTGCTTATAGCAAGGAAGGAAAAGAATGGGTAAAAGAGCTTTGTGAAACGATTCAAAACAATATCGACTATGCACTCGACTATATCCAATCTCACTTTAAAGGAATTAAAGTGGCCAGGCCACAAGGAACCTATATGTTGTATCTGGATTGCACAGAATATTTAGAGGAACAGAAAACCAGTCTTGATGAACTGCTCAGAAAAGGAATAGAAGTCGGTGTATTATGGCAGGATGGAAGACCTTTCCAGAAAGAAAATACGATTCGTATGAATTTGGCATTACCGTTTTCTAAAGTCAAAGAAGCCATGCAGCGATTATCAGATTTCGTGTTTAACTCAAATGATATCTAAAGTAAAAGAGGCGCAATTTAATCCTATAAATTGTCGCCTCTTTCTAGTATAAGAATAGTTAAAGAAAATTAAAGCTTTTCCACAAAGGATCGTACCATCAGACTCGATTGCCTGCTGGCATGTTTCACATATGTGGAAAACTCCATGGAATTATCATGATGCAGTGCAACATCGCTTAAAGAGCGTACGATCACAAATGGAACTTGAAAAGAAGTCGCAACCTGTGCCAAGGCCCCGGCCTCCATTTCCGAACAGATGGAATCCGGGAAATTAGACATCAGCTTATCAAAGTCCTCTTTTCGAGACATGAATAAATCCTGCGATGCGATCGTTCCTATGTGATAACAAATGTTTTTTTCCTGTGTCGCTTCCTGCGCTTTGACCAATAAATGATCATCTGCATGAAAACGAAGACCCAAACCTTCCGGTCCATCCAAAGCACTGGTATCAAAATCTGCCTGGAGGACATCCTTGCTGATGACGATATCCAACACTTTTTGCTGCTCCTTTAGACCGCCGGCGGTTCCGATATTGATAAGGGCATCCAACGAATGATGCAGACAAAGGATCGTAGTTACCATGGCAGCTCCTACTTTTCCCACTCCGCTTTTACATATCACAACATCCTTAGAAGCAAGCTTTCCATAATGAAAAGCTACATTTCCAATCGTTTTTTCCTGGGTGATCTCACAAAGCTCCATGATCGCCTGTACTTCTACATCCATCGCTGCCACAATACCAATCATTTTATTTCCTCCTGCATACAAAAAAATACTTTTCTCCCGGTTGTATGCCTTCTAAATCAAAATCAGTTTTGATCGATTCGATGTAAAAATAGGGATGTAAAGCTTCCTTTAGACATTCAGGATCATACACTCTTTGCATATGATGCTCCTGTATAACTTCCCCATTTTCTTTATAGAAGGCAAAATCCTGATAGATTATCTCTTCTTCACTGGTAATCGACCATTGGTAATCCACATCTTCGATATGACCGGTTTCATTGAATTCTTCAGAAAACTCATCCAATCGATCTAACGAATGGCTATCAAAGAAAAAGATACCCTCTGGTTGTAAATGGTCATGAACTTCTTTAAAAAAGGAAACAATTTCCTCTTTTTCTAAAATATAGTTAAAGCTGTCACATAGGCACGCAATTGATTCAAAGCTTGGCAAATTTGATAAATTTCGCATATCCTGGCATTCAAACTGAATCTTTAGTTCCTTGTCTTTACGTTTTGCCTGATCAATCATTCCCTGACTGAGATCCAGGGCCGTCATCTGAAATCCGTGATGGGATAAAACCTGTGTGATCTCGGCACTGCCGCAGGCTAACTCCAACATGGAACATGGCTTTTGAAAGGATTCGATCCAATGTACCCATGATAAAGTCGCTTCTTCATCTTTGACCAGAGCATCATAGTACGATGCTAAAGTATCATAGATCATAGGTTTCAACCGGAACATCGGCATACAGGCGATCCAGCTGATACACCTGCCTTTCTTCACGAACAAACAAATGAACTACGATATCCTTCAGGTCGATCAAAAGCCAGCGAGAATCGGCATCACCCTCGACTTTAAAATCCAGTTTATATCCATTTTCTCTTAAACGATCTTTGATATTTTGACAAATCGAATAATTCTGACGTGTATTGTTGGTGGAGGCAATGATCATATGATCCATAAAAGGAGTAAGACTGGTTGTATCATAGTCTTTGATATCATATCCTTTTTTCTCACTGATTGCCTTTAAAATAACTTCTCTGATTTCCAAGTTAGTTTCCCTTTCCCTTCAAATATTTTCGGTTTTCTTCCTGTACCATTTCAAATCCTTTTACCAGATCCTGTTTGACACAGGCAATAGAATCTTTGACAGGATAGCCTCGTAAAGGATCGAGTTTATCCGCACAAAATATGATCATCGCATAAGGATCATGACTCGTTCCTAAGACATGATGGTAGATTGCATGACTGATTTGATCATCGTGTATGTAGAAAACACGTTTTATGATCTCACTACCGACAAACCCATGCCATACCGCAACCGGATATTTCTTGTTTTCCGGACAGATACAATCCATCCATGGCTCCATAACCTCTTTGGAAAGATTTTTGGCCACATCATGAAACAGGCCGATATAGTATGCCTTTTGTGTATCCAGATCATGGGCTTTGGCAAACTCCTCACAGAGATGAGCAACAGAAACACTGTGTGAGAATCGCTTTGGACTCACTCTTTCCTTAATAAAGTCTTTGACGTACAAACGATGTTGATAAATATATCGCAAGACTTCTTCATCCAGGTAATTTAATTTATTTCCTTTTCGTATTTCACTGCTGGAAACCGGCATCGGTTCCATATGAAACTGTTGGATCGGATATTTTGTTTGGGCAAGCTTTCCATCACGATCAAAGCAGACAAAGTATGCCAGTTGTACCAAACGATCCGGGTCCTTCCAAAGATCAAACTGTTCCAACTGGTCATTACCAATCAGCCAGTAAAACGTATAAGATGGATACTGCTTGCGCAAAGCTTCCAGCGTATCGATCGTATAGCTGATTCCTTCTCTTTGCATCTCGATCGGATTGACTTTAAATTGTGGAAAATCGGCTAATGCGATCTTTAACATCGCAAGACGATCCGTATCCGATGTCAAAATACGATCCTTTAGCGGCGTTTTCTTGGCAGGAATAAACCAAACTTCATCCACCTTTAAGACCTGCATGGCCTCTTTTGCCATTTGCAGATGTCCATAGTGAACCGGGTCAAAGCTGCCGCCTAATAATGCGATTTTCATTTCTTTAAACCTAACTTATTTTCTTTGCTTCTGCGATACAGAACAAAAGTACGCCCTACGATATGAATGATCTCACTGTGTGTTTGCGAAGAGCATTCAATCGCTGCCTCTCGAACATCGATCGGACTTGTCTTCAACAAAGAGCATTTGACAAGCTCATGCGCCTCTAAAGAATCATTCAGGGATTTGATCATATTATAGCTAAGTCCATCCTTTCCGATTTGAAAAAGCGGACGATACGACATACTTAATTTACGAAGTGTTTTTTTATTTTGTGCACTGATCATTAAATCATCGCCTTTCTAAATGTTACTTGAATTCCTTTATGAACACGTACATACACATCTTGTATGGCACCACTGACACAAAACCAGCCTAAACCATGAATGACCACATCCATCTTACCGTCTTCTTTCATCGGTGAATGGAAAGTATGCATGGTCAAAAGCGAAGTATCCACACAAGGTACGAGCATTCCATTTAAATGTTTCTGCCATAAGGCATCGGCATTGGAAAGCTTTCCTCGATGAATCGGAAGACTTCTGGAAAAATAGCCAACCACCGTTGCCTTTCCTTTGACCACAACATCCAATCTTGCCAGGCCGCCTACCGCATAGCTTTGATCTTCAAAGATCTGCGACACTAAAGGACGAATCGGTTTGACCGGTATCACAGTTTTTAAGTCTTTTGGCTGTAATATGGTCAAAATACTGTGTTTATTTTCAATGCCCGGCGAATCATAGATCGTATAATCTTCCTGTACTAGTGGAACCAGATCCAGTGTCGTTCCCGGATTTCTTGAAATCGTTAGATCTTTCGAAGCCATCAAACGATTTAAGATGGTTGATTTTCCGGCATTAGCCACACCCATAAAAATTACATTTTTTCCACATCTGTACTTTTGAATGGCTGTTACGATACGAGAAAGATTTCGTGTACTTTCCTCATCATGTTTTAAAAGATAACCACAGATCAGTATCTCCTTGACCTGGATACCTTCTTCTTTCAAACGCTCCTGTACAAAAGCCAGGATTTTTTCATCGCTGAGCGTACTAGGAAGTACATCTCTTTTGGTCAAGATCATGATGATATCCTTGCCGGGAAGCTTTTGATTTAATCGAGAGATCATGCTGGCTTCAAAGGTAAACAAATCCACGATCCAGAAAACCGTTCCCTCGATCTTGTTGATCTTTTCCAAAGTATGATTGGATTCAATTCCCTGCTGCATGTTGATCGTAACTTCTCCATAATGGCGAATCTTATAACAACGTTGACAAAAATTGGCGTCTAATGTCGGAACATAGCCCAACCCGTTTGGATCCTCATTCTGCAGTGCTACACCGCATCCTTTACAGTATTTAGCCATCAAATCCTCCTTTCCGGAAACCACTTTTTTCTAAATGCTTAAAAACTAAATTTTCAAATTTTCGTGTAAATTTGGTTGAAGATCGATCGATTTTAGAAATCGGCGCTGTCAAGATCGTATAGATTCCGGCCAAATGGCCGCCTAACATATCGGTAAACAGCTGATCGCCTAAAATCGCGACTTCTTTTTTGGTATAGCCATGTGCCTTAATGACCTTCCAGAATTTAAAAGGCAGCGGCTTTAAAGACAAATAATAGACTTGTGAAACATGAAGATCCGTGGCAAAGCGAAACGCTCTTTTTTTAGAAGCATTGGAATACAATGCGACTTCAATGCCATGTGCCTTGATGCGATCGATAAACGCCACCACTTTGGCATTCGGCACTGCTTCATTATAGGCCATCAGCGTATTATCAATATCGCATAGCAACAATCGGATCCCTGCTCTTTTCAATCGATCTATATCCATTGCCTGAAAGCTGGAAATATAGTAATCCGGTTTAAATAATGACATAGTGCCTCCTTTTTTTCTTACCTATTTTATAGTGGTTTCGCAAAAGATTCAATCATCTTTTCCGCACATTTGATTCCATCAATGGCACTGGTCATGATTCCTCCGGCATAGCCCGATCCTTCTCCACAAGGATAGATACCTTGAATATTAGACTGCAAAGAGGCATCCCTGACAAGTCGTACACTGGAGCTGCTTCTGGATTCGACAGCACTTAAAACGGCATCCTGCAGGCTGAAGCCCGGCATTCTTTTTTCAAAATATAATAATCCCTCATGTAAGGCGGCATTGACGGCCGGACTAAACAGCTGATTCAGATCCACAAAAGTCGTCTTTCTTTGATAAGTCGGAAGCACATTTCCAAAACCGGTGGAAATTCGATTGGCCAGATAATCCTTGCTGAGCTGCACACAGGCTCGATAGTCTTTGGCCATCGCAAAGGCTTTTTTCTCTAATTGTTCCTGATACTCCAGACCGGCAAACAAATGCGTTCCATAATCGGATGCATTGACTTGAACCAACAATGCACTGTTGGCATTTTCACCACTTCGATCGGCATAGCTCATGCCATTGATCACTAATTGTCCGATCGATGAAGAACTTGGGATCACATAACCGCCCGGACACATACAGAAGGAATAAACACCTTTTTGATTTTGTGCCGTCATGGAAAGCTGATAACGGGCCGGTCGAAAACGATCATCTTCGGCCATTTCACGTAAGATAGACTGATCGATAAAGGATTGTTTATGCTCGATACGCACACCAACGGCAAACGGTTTATTTTCAATAAGCATTCCTCTTTTGGCACACATGCGTACTGTATCTGTGGCACTATGGCCTATACATAAGATCAGCTGTTCACAGAGAATTCTTCCTTTTGATGTTTCTATCGCATGCAGTTTTCCATCTTCTACGATCAAATCTTGTAAAGCAGTATCATAATAGAAAGTACCACCCAAAGTTTCGATCGTCTCTTGCAGCTTCTTTAATACTGGTACGAAACCATCAGTTCCTATATGTGGATGCGCATCGATCAAAATATCCGGATCAGCCCCCATTTCAACCAGCTCTTCCAGTACCTTTCTGGCTCTGGCATCTTTTGACCTTGTTGTCAGCTTTCCGTCACTAAAGGCACCGGCACCTCCCTGACCAAACTGTACATTGCACTCCGGATCAAGATCATCTCCATTCCAAAATGCCTGTACGACTTTTTGCCTGCGATCGATCTGACTGCCTCGTTCCAGCACGATTGGCTTATAGCCTTGTCTTGCCAACAGTAAAGCCGCAAACATTCCGGATGGACCAAAGCCGACCACTACGGGACGATGTTTTAGAGGCATGGTTCCACAAGGGACATTGACATACGTTTCATCCGGTGTCACACTCACATCCCTCAGCTTTAAAAAGCGCTCTTCTTTTCGCACACAGGCATCGACAATATACGAAAAAAGGATCTTTTGATGGCGAGCATCGATGCTTCTTCGATGAATCTGCCACGATAAAAGATCTTTTTTTGAAATATGAAGTTTTTTTAAGATCTGTGTCTCAATCTCATTTTCATTAAGACACTTGATTTGAGTAATTCGTATCATACTAAATGCTCTAACAGCGGCACCCTTTCTTTATATCGGATCACTAAAGTCGCAAAGATTTGCGAGCAGGCAATCGTCAGAAAATAGACAACGATATGTGCATTTGGTAAAAGCGACAACAACGGCTGGGCAAATAAAATATGCACCGTATAGATCAATAAGGAATCTTCCCGCAAGCTTCGATACGATGGCTTATAGGCGATCTTGGATGTCAACAGGCAATTTCCCAAAAAGAAAGTAGCCGGGATCAAGCTTAAATACATGCAGGCCAAATCATGCATCATGCCGGTCAGGATATACAGGGTCACTTCGATCACCAACAACGCAAAGCTGATCACAAATGCCAACTGTGCCACACGGCATGGAATTCGTCTTGTCTTGGCCAACAACATTCCGATGCCGATAAAGATCGGTGCAAAGAAGAAGCCGTTTCTTGCGGTTGTCATGGTCTTTGTGAAAAAACTGAATAAAAAACTGATAAACGGAATCTGTTCCCACAAAGGCGCATAGATATTTAAAAGATAGCCGATTCCATACAACAATAACGCAATCTTCAAGGTAAACAACATACCCTTTTTATGATACAGGTAATACACGATCAACGTTCCTGTCATTAAGGCCGGTAAAAACCATAAATGATAATACGAACCGTTTAAAAGAAAATCACGTAAATACGAAAAGATTCCCATCCAGCCCGATTGCGCCTGTACATAATTGTAGATCGTATAAGGCAAATAGATTACGGTCCAGATCAAATAAATTTTTAATAAGCGAAATAAATACTTTTTTAAAACATCCTTATCTTCTTCCTCATTATGAATCTTACGAAATAGAAAATATCCACTGATCATAAAGAAGAAAGGAACGGCCAGACGACAGATCGTCTGAATAAAATACGTATTCAGCATTTCATTGATATCAATGAAAGGAAACGTATGGATACATACAACTAATAAAGCACTGACATACTTTGCGATATCAACAGCAGCGTACTGCTTCTTCACCATTTTATTTTTCTCTCCTTCTTAATCGGGGAACTCTTCCGGCAATATCTGACAAAGTTTCATTGTTGATGGACTGCGATTTTCTTGAAATCTCATCAATCGTAACTCGATGATCACCTTGTTTACCCACAAGTACGACAACATCCCCCTCTTTCACGTCATCTACCTGTGTCGCATCGACCATGCACTGATCCATGCATATATTGCCGATAATCGGACATTTCTGTCCATGAATCAAAACTTCTAAACCACAATTCGATGCTAAACGATGCAGTCCATCGGCATAGCCGACAGAAACCGTCGCAACCTTCGTTGGTTTCGTGGCGATAAAATGTCGCCCATAGCTGACACTCTGCCCTTTTTGGATCCACTTGACCAAACTGACATTGGCATACCAGCTAAGAATCGGAATAAAATCCGGTTTAGAGGCAATTGGAATCGCATCATCACTTGTAACGCCCATATATAATAACCCCGGACGACAATAATCCATCTTTAGGTCCCCATAATTCAATATCCCATAGCTATTCTGGATATGACGGATTCCCGGATCGATTCCTTCTTTTCTTAAATTGCTGCACACTTCTTCAAACAGTTCGATCTGTTTCTTGGTAAAAGCGGCACTTTCCTGTCCCAGATCATCACTGACCGGAAAATGCGAGAAGATTCCTTCGACTATAAGGTGCTCCATTCGATATTCGGCAAGAATCTGATCCATATTCTTTTCTTGTACCTGATAAATCACACCCGTTCGACACATACCGGTATCCACCTTACAATGACAGCGGATCTTTGTGCCGGCCTCTTTGGCATAGGCATCCAGCTTTTGTGCATAGTCATACGATACTAACGACTGAATGATGTTTTGTTCTATGAGGTAATGAAAATGCTCCGGCGGTGTATAGCCAAGGATCAAGATAGAATCATGAATCCCGTTTTGACGTAAATGAAGCGCTTCATCCACACTGCTTACCCCGAAAAAATCAACACCGACCTTTTGTAGAGCCTTAGCACATTCCACATCACCATGTCCATACGCATTGGCTTTGACGATGCCCATGATCTTTGTATCGCCCACAAGCTTTTGAATTTCTTCGACATTGTGTGCAATCGCATCATAATCAATTTCTGTCCAGCACCGGCTGTAGCTTTCTAACATACGCCGACCTTCCTTTGCATGGCCAGTTCAATCAAACGGTCAATCAGATCTGGAAATGCAAGCCCGGCTTCTTTCATCATGGAAGGATAACGACTGGTTGCCGTAAAGCCCGGAATCGTATTCAATTCGTTTAAGATGACTTCACCTTCGGTTGTCAAAAACATATCGACACGAGCCAGACCGGTACAATTCATCGCACGATAGGTACGATACGCAAGCGCCTGGGCTTCTTTAAAC
>NZ_JAXKBY010000075.1:0-4800 GCF_036552745.1 Faecalicoccus sp. | reverse complement strand
TTTCTTAACTTAATGACATTGCGAATGATCGGCTTTTTTTTATGCTTTCTTCTTTAACATCTTTTTGGCCAGTGGCATGGCCTTTATGGCAAGAGCATATAAAACACGATGTACCGGTAAATCAAATTCACCTATATATTCACGAATATATGGGGCAAAGTTTGATTTAAATTCAGATAGTCCATCTTGAAAATCACCGTCAACACCACCCATTGTGACAAACTCAGCCTGATTTTCGAAGGCATCTTGAAACTGTCTGGCATATAAAAGATACTGCGATCTAAAATTCATAAAATCATCGTTGCTTCCGGCATACAGCATTTCATATTCCTTACCATAGCCGATCATCATGCCTCCGGCAATGGCTGTTTTATGTGGATATTTCTCGCAAACCTTTTGAATAGAGGTTAATTCCTCCTGATTTTGAAGTAATTCATGCTCGGCTTTCTTATTTGGTTTTTGTGCAATTCTGGCTTCTAATTCCTTTTTCTTTTGTAACAGTTCATTTTTTCGTTGTAAAGGATCTACATAGGCCAGATATAAATGGGCCGTTGGATACGTCTGCAACAAAAGGCGAAAATAATCTTCGGTACGCAAATGCACATTTTTTCTTTCTTCGGTCATATGCATAATCTGTGAAAATTCAGGCAGTCCTTTTATTCCAACTTCTTCCACTACAACATTTTTCTTGGTTGCCTTTTTAATGGATCGCTTTGTCGATTTCGGCAAGTGTTCCTCTAGATCACAAGATTTCAATCCCATATGAAAACGAGGTTGTTCGGTTTCTTCTATATACGTAGTAAAGCCCTTATGCTGCGCATGAATCCTCTTTATATTTTCTAAGATCGTTTCTGTATAGCCATACAATGGTACATCTCTTTGAGATAATATAAATTCACGGATCATAATGCCGGGATCAAACTTAATCAAGATACAGTGTCTTTTCCTGGCCACTTTTTTAAGTTCCTGAAAATAAAACTGTACCAGGTCTGCATTCTCAAAATCCAATATGGGACCTTTGGGAATATAAAACATGGTAAAGGAAAGTGGCAGTTGTTTAATCAAAACTAAACCGACAGCCTGCAGCTTTTCATCTTGATACACGCCGGTATGTAATGCCTCTCAATTGGATTTTACCTTGGCCCAATCATAGCTTTGCAGCAAGTTACAGAATCGATGATTTTGGACAAAGCGATCAAATTCTTCTTTTGAAACCTCTGTATGGAACTGATAGTCTTTCATAAACAAATTCCTGTCTCTTTCTTATTTAAGTAACTTTAGAATATACTTTATATATACATTTAACTATTGTATAAAGTCAATCTTCGCTGATTTCTTTCTGTTTTATAACTAGTTTTCCTATGTTTTTTCTATATATTATCATAAAAAGAAAGATCAGGAAAATCTCTGATCTTTAATACATCTGTGTTGCCTGAATGGCCTTCTTCCACTTTTCATAAAGCTTTTCTATGCTTTCATGATCTCTTTGTGGTAAGAATTTCTCCAGTTTTCCATCTTTAAAATCTTCTCTTTTATAGAAACCACAGGCAAGTCCCGCCAGTCTGGCAGCACCTAAAGCGGTTGTTTCCGTCATGGCGCTTTTATAGACCGGTATTTCAAGAATATCACTCTGGAATTGGTTTAAGAAACGATTGGCACTGGCGCCTCCATCTACTTTTAAATGGGTGATCTTTTGATGCAGATCTTCTTCCATGACCAAAATCAAGTCTTTGCTTTGATAGGCCATGCTTTCCAGAGAAGCGCGTACTAAATGTCGAATGTCCGTTCCTCGGGTCAGGCCAAAAATGGCACCTCGGCACTCATCATTCCAATACGGAGCCCCTAATCCGGTAAAGGCCGGAACGATCATAACACCATTACAGGAATCCACGCTGGTCGCAATATCTTCTGTTTCTTTGGCGGATTTAAAAAATTTCAATCCATCTCTTAACCACTGGATCAGAGAACCGGAAACAAAGATGCTTCCTTCCAGTGCATAACAGACTTCATCCTGAATTTTCCATGCGACCGTTGACAACAATCCTTTCTGTGAATGAATTGGTGTATCCCCGGTATTCATCAATAGGAAACCGCCGGTTCCATAGGTGTTTTTGACTTCACCTTTGTGAAAACAAGATTGTCCAAACAAAGCGCTTTGTTGATCACCAACCATGGCTCCGATCGGGCAGGAAGTATTGAAAAAATGAACCGGATCGATAGAACCGACGATACCGGAAGTATCGACAACTTTGGGAAGCATGTTTTGAGGAATATTAAACAATTCCAACAATTCTTTATCCCAATCCAATGTATGAATATTCAACAATAGTGTCCGGGAAGCATTGGTCACATCGGTCACGTGTACCTTGCCATTGGTCATCTTCCAGACAAGCCAGGTATCGATAGTTCCAAACAAAAGATCTTCTGTATTTTGAATGTTCTTTTCTTCCAAGATCCAGCGAATCTTCGTAGCACTAAAATAAGGATCTAAAACCAGACCTGTTTTTTCTTTGATCAGCGGTTCTACTCCCATTTTTTTATAGCGCTCAACGATGCCAGCGGTCTGTCTGGATTGCCATACGATCGCATTATGGATGGGCATACCTGTTTTCTTGTTCCATACTACCGTTGTTTCTCTTTGATTGGTAATACCGATCGAAGCAACTTCATCAGGTTGTGCGCCGGATTTTAAAAATAAACTCGATAAGCAGGATAGTGTAGAAAGCCAAATTTCATTGGCATCTTGTTCCACCCATCCCGGTTGAGGAAAGTTATTATGAATCTCTTCCTGCGAAACCACCACGATATTTTGTTGTTGATCAAAAAGAATAGCACGTGTACTGGTCGTGCCTTGATCGATTGAAATAATATATTTTTTCATGTTACTCACCTGCACCCATCATAGCACAGAAAGCGCTTTCTTAACAGTGCAAAAGAAAAGTGCACCGTCGTGCACTAATTTCGTAATGTCGCATTACATTCCTTCTGTATCGCATCAATGATGCCATTAAACAAAGTATTGATTTCTTCTTCATTCAATGTTTTCTTATCGCTTTGGAAAAGGATGCGTAAGGCAATGCTCTTTTCATTGTCAGCTACATGTTCGCCCTGATAAACATCGAAGACTTCCACGCTTTTTACAATCATTTCTTTATCCAGCTTTCCATGCTTGTTGATCACATCAACTACCTGTGAAACCGGCATCGAGCGATCCATGACAAACGCTAGATCTCGCTGTACACTTGGATATTTTGATATCGGTACATACTTGATCTTTGCCTTCTTGCCGGCAAGAATCTTACCATAGTCAAATTCACAAAGAATTACATCCTTACAACCTGTTTCCTTGGCATATTGTGGATGAATCTGTCCTACGATACCGATCGTTTCCTGATCAATTCGAATACAGGCAGAACGATATGGATGGAAATGCTGAGTATCGAATTCATTGGCCACAAAGTGAATGCGTTTTTCATTGATTCCCACCTTTTCCAGGATAGCTTCCATCAATCCTTTGGCGGTATAGAAATCAGCCGGTAAGGAATAACCTGTCCACTTAGTCTGCTGCAGTTCTTCGCTCAACACAAAAGCTCCGTGTGTCTGCACACCTTCTTTGGCTGCTACATCGCTTAATTCAAAAACATTGATATTTGGAATATGGCGAGCCTGGTTATAGCTGACAACATCTAAAAGACTTGGTAAAATGCTGGTGCGGATATATCGTCTTTCCTCACTCATGGGACTGGCCAGTTCAATCGCTTCTCCGGCACTTAAGATCGCATTTTCCATCTTTTTAGTGGAGATTAACGTATAAGTCACACAATCCTGTAAGCCTTGCGCCGTAAAGTACTGGCGTAGTTCACGACGAAGACGCTGTGAAGGATTCAACTTTCCTTCTGTCATTTCCATCATCGGAAGCGTACTAGGCAGTCTGTCATACCCAATCAGACGAATCACTTCTTCACTTAAATCAGCCATTCCTTCAACATCGGTTCGGTAGCTTGGAATATCAACCGTAAAGTGATCCTGATGATCTATCGGATTCCACTGCAGACGTTTGAATACTTCTAAGATCTCTTCTTTGGTAAAATCCGTTCCCAAACGATCGTTGATGGCCATATATTGACAGGATAAAGTTTTTGGCTGGTATGGTGTCTGCCCATACTGTACAGTTTCTTCAATTTCTTTGGCATCCGCATATTCGATCAAAAGCTGAACGGCACGATCTACAGCTTTTTGAGCTGCCAGAGGTTCAATGCCCTTTTGATAACGAATGCTGGATTCTGTAGCCAAATTCAAACGACGGGCCGTATTTCGAATCGATACGTGATCGAAGATCGCACATTCGATGATCAAACCAGTTGTCGTATCCAAGATCTTGGAATCATCACCACCCATGATTCCGGCAATGCCGATTGGTTTTCCATCATTGGTGATTACAATATCTTCCGGCTGTAAGGCATAAGTAACTCCATCCAACGCCGTATAATCTTCCTGCACACCGTCAACAACTGTAATTTCCTGATTTTTGATCGCATCTTTATCATAAAAATGCATTGGTTGCCCTGTTTCCAACATGACAATATTGGAAATATCGACAACGTTGTTGATAGAATGCATGCCGGAAGCGCGTAAAAGCTCCTTCATCCATAACGGACTTTCTTTGATTGTGATATTGCCAATGACCTTTCCCAAAAATAAAGGACATTTTTTTGTTTTGGATGAAACTTGAAGCTTTGTCGATCCACCACATTCAGAAGCCTTTTGATAAGCCGGTAATTTTACTTCACGATGTAAGAT
>NZ_JAXKBY010000074.1:0-25752 GCF_036552745.1 Faecalicoccus sp. | reverse complement strand
TTTGGTTATGCACGTCAAGATCGTAAGGCAAAACCTCGTCAGCCGATTTCGGCAAAGCTGGTTGCCAGTCTTTTGGAAAGAGCCGGAGCTACGCGTGTCGTGACAGTCGATCTGCATGCCAATCAGATTCAGGGATTCTTCGATATCCCGGCGGATGACATCACAAGTATGGGTTTGATCGGAGATTATTTTAACCACAAGGAAGGCTTAGGTGAAGTGGTTGTCGTAAGTCCGGATCATGGAGGAACAGTCAGAGCCCGTAATTTGGCTGATATTTTAGGTGCGCCGGTGGCAATCATCGATAAACGTCGTCCAAAACCAAATGTGGCAGTTGCGATGAACTTGTTGGGAGATGTCAAAGATAAAACAGCGATCTTGATCGATGATATGGTCGATACGGCAGGAACGCTTGTTTCCGGTGTGGAAATGTTGAAAAAACAGGGTGCCAGGGAAGTGTATGCGGCTTGCAGCCATGGTGTTTTATCCGGGCCGGCTGTAGAACGCTTGAAAAACAGTGGATTGAAAGAATTTGTTTGTACGGATACGATCGATCAGACGGAAAACCAGAAAAATCTTCCGAACCTGGTTGTATTGTCAATTGCACCGTTGATTGCCGCCTTGATTCATGCGGTGGAAACGAACTCTTCGCTAAGTGTAGCCCTGTCACATGCTTTTGAATAATGAAGACGTTATTTATAGGATATCCTAAATGTTCCACATGTCAGAAAGCGTATAAGGTATTGGAAGAGCTTGGCATTCATGCCGAGTATCGTAACATCAAAGAAGAAAATCCAACCAAAGAAGAGATTCAGTCATGGATCGACCAGGGTGTTGCGCTTTCCAAGCTTTTTAATACCAGCGGCATGTTGTATAGAGAATTAAATCTCAAGGAAAAACGAAAGACATATTCTGACCAACAGTTGGTGGAGCTTTTGGCAACCGATGGTATGTTGGTTAAAAGACCGATCGTTATACAGGGCAATACGATCATTGTCGGTAAAAAAGAAGACGAATATGCTCGTTTGGAAAAAGACTAAAGACTGATCCCGAAGATGTGTGGTCCTCGGGATTTTTCTTGTTTATTGAATACTGTATAATGGGTAGGACAAAAGGGGGTCTTTATGCGAATTCGAATCGGAACCAGAAAATCAAAGCTTGCGATCTTACAGACAAAGCTTGTAATCGATCAAATCAAAGGGATAGAACCGGATGCGAAGACAGAAATTGTAATGATGACGACCAAAGGTGATAAAGATCGCCAAACACCGCTCTATGCGATGGGATCAACCGGTGTATTTGTTAAGGATATTGAACAGGCGCTATTGGATAGAAGTATTGATATGGCGGTTCATTCTTTAAAGGATGTCAGTTCTGTCATGGATGAGCGTTTAATGTTGTTGCCGTTTATGGTGTTTGAAGATAAAAGGGATTGTTTGATCACTAAAGAACATAAAACATTGGATACGTTAAAATCCAATGCGATATTGGCCACCGGCAGTATGCGAAGAATGGCTTGTATTCATCGTGTTCGACCGGATATTCAGTTTGTATCGATTCGCGGGAATGTGAATACACGCCTTGAAAAGCTGCAAACGGAAAATATCGATGGATTGGTGCTGGCAACTGCCGGCTTAAAAAGACTGCATTTAGAATCCTATATCGATGAGATCTTTTCCCCGGATGTGATTGTACCGGCCTGCGGGCAGGGAACGATTGCGGTGCAGATTCGTAAGGAAGACTATCCTCTTTTCGAAACATGGGTAAAACCATCGATTGCTCTGCAGGAAGTACAGATTGAAAGAGAATTCCTGGCTTTATGTAAAGCCGGCTGTCATTATCCGGTAGGATGTATGGCGACTATTAAAGAGAATACAGTCGATGTCTATGCTTGTTTGGGGACAACGATCGAAGATACAGCCTTTGTTCATGAAACATATTCTGTCAAAGAGTTGGATCAGGTGGCTGGAAAAATCTATCGAAAAGTAGGTGAGAAACGAAGATGATCTGGTTTGTAGGAGCCGGATGTTATCATCCGGATATGTTGACCATAGGGGCTAAAAAGCTTTTGGAACAGGCGGATTGTGTATTGTATGATCATTTGGTCAATATTGAGTTTTTAGAATATACCAAAGAAGAATGTGAATGTATCTGTGTAGGAAAACGCGGACATCATGCTTCTTTTTTACAGGAAGATATCTTTACATTACTGGTGAAAAAAGATCAGGAATATTCACAAGTAGTTCGTTTAAAAGGTGGTGATCCGTTTCTGTTTGCCAGAGGCAGCGAGGAAATGCGCTATGTTTTAGAACATGGATGCGATTGCCAATATGTACCGGGCATCAGCAGTGCGATTGGGGCTTTGGGGTATGCCGGCATACCGGTGACACAGCGCCATACGGCTACCGGTTTTATCGTACATACGATGCATTATCAAGATGGAAAAGATCATTTGAATTATGATGCGATTGCCCATGAAAAGAATACCCAAATCTTTTTTATGGGATCGCACAAGATCAGGCATTTAGTGCAGGAGTGTCTTCAACATGGAATGAAAGAGGATACACCGATTGCACTGGGTTCGCATTTAACTTATCCGCATCAAAAGATGTTGTGTTCAACATTAAAAGAAATCCTTCACCAAGATTTAAGCAGCTTTGATGCACCTTTATTGATCGTGATCGGTGATGTGGTCAAAGAACAGTCTTTGCTTAATAACACATCCAGACTGTCCTGCTTTTCAAAACAAGTTTTGTTTTGTAGCGTGGATACGACACCATGGCCTATCGATGATTTATTGTTGAAAAAAGGAATCTTTACGCATGTTCGGCAAGTGGCGCAACCTATCTATGAATATGATCCGGATTGGAATCCGGAAAATTATGATATTCTTGTATTCAGTTCTCGGCATGCTGTAAAAGGTTTTTTTGAAGCTTTGAAAGAAAAAAGAATCGATGTACGTTCTTTATCGCAAAAGCTGTATTGTATCGGCCAAAAGACAATGGAAGAACTGGAGGAAAAAGGAGTATTTTGTCAAAAGGTATTTTCCTGTTATCAAGAGTTGATGGAACAGGTCAAAGAACCGGAAAGAATTTGTTACATCAAGGCTAAAGAGGTCGAAACAAAACTTCCTTCTTTTAGCTGTTATAGAATGGAAGAAAAGAAATTTCATCTGCCTGCTCACCCATTTGATGCGATAGCCGTGACTTGTCCGCAAGCCTTGGAAATTTTGGGCAAAAGAGGTGTAGATAAACATATACCGGTTTTCTGCTTTGGACATAAATCTAAGGATAAGGCAAAGGAGCTGGGCTTTTCATCCATTCATGTCTGCCCTTCTTCTAAAGAAGCTATCGTTCAGGAAATTGTATCGTATTTTGAGGTATAATATGCGTATTTGTTTGGATATTGAATTTGAAAAAGAAATTGTCTGTATCTTAGGTGGTGGAAAGCTGGCTTTGCGAAAGGCAAAACAGTTTTTAGAAGCCGGTTCGATCATTTATATCAGTGCATTGGCTTATGAAAAAGAATTTGATGCTTTACCGGTGCATAAAGTGAATCGCAATCAACTGCATCAGGCTTTAAAAGAGGCCAAACTGGCTGTTGCCTGTACCGATGATGAACAGGAAAACCGAGCGTTTTTAAAATTGGCAAAAACGCATAAAGTATTGACGATGGCTGCTCGAAAAGAGCAGGGACAGGATACGTTGAGTTTAACGCAGCTTCGCTTGCCGCAGATGGTGCTGGCCAGTTCTACACAGGGAGCCTTTCCAGTGGCGAATCGCTATCTTTTGCAGGACTGGCAAAGAAGGCTTTCTATCTTAGGGATGATTCGCGAAAAGCTAAGTGATCATTTACTATGTAAAGCTTTATTGAACGTAACCGAAGAACAGTTGTTCTTTTTACAGGAGTCTTTGCAGCATGGTCGTGCCATTGTTTATTTGTTACATGGAAATGGGTCATTTAAAGCGCACAGGCAGTGTGAGAATCTGGTACGGTCGGCCAAAGAAAAATGGAATCATTATGCAGTGACTACTTTCTTTCTGGCCAAGAAATATAAGAATATGGATTTAGAAACATGGTGTGCCATCTTAAAAGATCTAAATATTCAAACCCATTTTGTACTTCTATTCTGGCAAAGAGGAAGCTATGTGAATCAGGCTGAAAAGATCTTAACATCGTATTCGTTTTCAAAACAATGCATCTTTTTGCAGCCACAGACATTGGTAAAAGGAAATCAAGACTACATTCTTCATATTCAGTCTGAAAAAGTGAAAAAAGACAGTGTAGTTTTGAGTATTCTGGATTCACCGTATATGCGAGAACTGTATCCGGATCATCGTTTTATCGCTGCTTTTGATCAGGAAAAACAAATAGAAAGGATCGTTCATGAAACCAATCCAACTGTTTAGTCGCACAGCTTTATTTCTGGCCTTAATGATCCTATCAGCCTATTTACAAATTACTTTGCCTACTCCCTTTTTTTCCATGCATATTACCATGCAGCTGTTTACCAGTATCGTATGTGGTTTCTGTTTACCGGTTTCCTACAGTGCGCTATGTATAGGCGTCTATATCTTGATTGGATTGGCCGGCCTTCCGGTATTTGCCAGTGGCGGTGGAATTCAGTATTTGATGAAGCCTACATTCGGTTTTGTACTAGGATTCCTTTTTTGTACCATAGCCTGTTCGTATTTTCGACAAAGAAAAAATCCGACAAGTCAGAAAGATTATTTTCTAATAGGTCTTATCGGATTGTTTCTGTTTTACTTGATTGGAAATGTTTACTATTACTTTTCATTTCCGATATTGATGCAGACAAGAATTCCTTTATGGCTTTCCTTGTTTAATGGCGTAGTCGTATCGATCCTACCTGATCTTTGTATCTGTTTTTTTGCCTGTCGTGTTTCAAAAGCTTTACAAGTACTTATCTAATAACGCCTGCCACTGGTCGGCGTTTTCTTTTTGCCACTTATCAAATGTACTGTTTGCCTGTGAGACCATTTGTCCAAGCTCGGTAAAGAAAGGAAGAATATCTGTCTGAAGGATAACGCCGGCTTCCTTACCAAAACAAGTATCTGTCAATGTGGCATTCCCATGAATACTCATTTTAAAGGCAGGGTATGGCTTTTTGTCAATGACTTTTGTGAAACCTTGTAAACCAATGGAGCCAACCTGGTTCGTACCACAGGAGCTTGGGCATCCGGAGATATAGATTCGTGGCAGCACATGGTCTTTAAACTGGTACGGACGCAAGTCTTGAATCAGCTGTTCTAAGACATGATTGGAATCACGCAAGCCTACCTGACATGTGGTGGCACCGATACAAGATACACTGGTTTCAAAGGTTGTTTTGGCACCATCGTTTGTGTGCTCTAAAACCATTTTTGCTTCTTCCATGGTTAAGTTGACGATATACATATCTTCCTGTGGGGTCAAGCGAATTTCCACATCATCCATATCCTTTAAAACTTCATAAAGCTCCTGCCATTTGGCAGCCGATACGTTTCCGCAGATAGGATGATAATACACCGCATATAAGCCCTTTTGTTTCTGTGCCAGTACACGATCTGGAAGCTCATTGGCAAAAGGACCTGTTTTTTGGATTTCACAAGGGGTAATGACAACGTCATGCTCCAGATATTTTTTGGCCAGTTTTACTTTTTCCTTGAATTCTTCCTGAAGTCTTTCTACGCCTAAGGTTTCCTGCATATAGCGTGATCTTGCCTTGGCACGGTTGGTATAGTTGCCATGTTCCATAAACATCAAAACCATGGTATTGACATAATATAAGATATCTTTTGGATTAACGTGGCTGCCTACCTGTACACCCATCTTCGGATTGTTTCCCAGTCCTCCGCAACAATAGACATCAAAGGTATGATCGTCATTGGCGATAAAGCCCAGATCACGGAAATTGGCATGCACTTCATTGGCTTCTGAATTTGAGAACGCGACCTTTAATTTTCGGGGTAGTGAGTATTTATTGATAATCTTCAATAAATATTCCCCGGCTGCTTTGGCATAAGGGTAAACATCAAAAGCTTCCTTTGGATCAATACCGGATAAAGGTGAACACATTACATTACGTGGATAATCACCGCCTCCACCGCGGATCACGATATTATTTTCCAAAGCTTCTTTCATGATGGCTGTTAGATCTTCCGGTTTTAAATCGTGAAATTGTACGGTTTGACAAGTCGTACAATGCGTTCTTTGCACCTGATGTTTTTGGCATTGATCAACGATAAAGGCCAGTTTTTCTTTGGTGATGCGCCCCTGGTTCATGCGAAGACGTAACATAAACGCTTCACCACCACGTTGGGCATAGGAACCAAATCCGCCACTATAGCCTTTATAATCTTTTACAGACATTTCTTTATGGTAGAAAAGCTGTGTCCTTTTTTCAAATTCAGGAAGTTCCTGAAGCAGTTCCTGTTGTAAAGTATCCATACGTTCCTCCCTTTTTCAACTATTTTTATTTTAACATAGACGCAAAGCTTTCTGTATGAAAAGCTTGTGTTTTGATAAGCTGACCATTCTATGATAAAATAGAGTGGTCAGTTAGGAGGGCTCTATGAAACAAGAGGCAAGATATCATCGATTGGCGGTAGAGATTGCCAATCAGATTGCGGAAGGAAAATATACGATCAATGATAAGATTCGCTCCCGTTCCACGATTGCATCCTCTTTTCAGGTATCGGCCGAAACAGCTCGTAAGGCTTTGCAGGTTTTGGTGGAATCGAATGTGATCGAAGCAAGAGCCGGCAGTGGTTTTTACGTGGCATCCATTGAGCATGCCCAGCAATTTGTCGATCTCTACAGTAAAACAAGATCGATTCGTGAGCTTCGTCAGGATATGCTGGCATCGATTCTAAGGCAGAAACAAGAGCTGGAACACTTTGATAAGATCATCAGGGAATTAGAGGAGCATACGAAAAATACTCCACAGGAATTAGCATTTTCTCCTTATAAATGCACGGTTCCTCAAGGTTGTATTCATATAGGAAAGCAGTTGCAGGAGCTGCAGATATGGCAAAGGACACATGCGACGATCGTTGCGATTGTTCATGAAGGCGACTATATCGTTTCTCCCGGTCCTTTTGCCCGTATTAATCAACACGATGTTTTGTATTTTGTAGGCGATTTTTCCAGTAAGGAAGCGATGCATCGTCTATTAATGGAAGGAGGCACGAATTGAAAAAAGAAAGTATTCAGGTTGCACTTGCGTATGTAGGCGTTCTGGTAGGAGCCGGATTATCTTCCGGGCAGGACTTACTGCAGTATTTTTTAAGCTTTGGTTTTCCAGGGGTGATAGGTGTAATCGCCCTGGGTGTTTTAAATATCATTTTCGGAAAAATCTTACTGACGTTGGGATGTTATTATCAGTCTAAGAATCATCAGGAGGTATTAAAGAAAATTTCCTCACCCATCGTGAATAAGATTATTGATTTGACATTAATTATCGCCAGTTTTGTGATCGGTTTTGTCATGGTGGCCGGTGCCGGCGCCAATCTGGAACAACAGTTTGCCATTCCAGCCTGGGCAGGATCGGCTCTTTGCAGCATTTTGATCTTACTGACGGCATTTTTAGATTTTGATAAGATCACAAAAGTATTAGGAATTTTTACGCCTGTGATGATCGTATTACTGGCGTTGATCATGATCTACACTTTATGGACCAGACCATTGGATATGATGTACTATCATCAACACGCTCTACACATCCAGTCTGCTTTACCAAACTTATGGATGTCGGTATTAAATTATTTTTCCTTATGCGTGATTACCGGTGTCTCCATGGCTTTTGTACTGGGCGGCTCACTTGTTCGCATCGGAGTGGCAGAAAAAGGCGGCTTGTTAGGAGGTGCATTGGTTGGCTTGATCTTATTGAGTGCCTCTATCAGTCTTTATTTTCATATCGATGTCGTTTCTCAATCCGAGATTCCTATGTTGATGATCGTTAAGCAGATCCATCCGTGGTTGGCTACGATCTATGCCTTTATGATTTTTGGCTTGATCTTTAATACCGCCTTTTCTCTTTATTATTCTTTGGCAAAACGTTTTTTTAATCATTCGGTAAAGAAGACAAGAATCTGTCTTTTTATCATTGTAATCCTAGGCTATCTTTGCAGCTTTGTGGGATTTAAAGAACTGATTGGATATATGTATCCTATTTTAGGCTATGTTGGATTTGTTTTGATTGCCAGTGTATTATGGGCCTGGATTCGTCATAAAGAGGATGTCAGTGTGGAAAAAAGACGTCGACGAAAGATCATATCTTTATTGAACAAAAAACAGGATCGTAAACAATATTATTCACAGAAGGATAAAGATCTTTTGATGATGTTGGATCAAAACTCATCCGTGAAACAAGAAGATGTACTGCGCTATTTAAAAAGTGCTCAAATGAGCGAATAAAAAGATCGAATGTTTGGATTCGATCTAAAAAAGCGATAAGAAATTTTTCTCGATTTGTATACAAACCTCTTTTTCGGGCAGTCCTTTGATTTCGGCAACCTTTTGAGCAACATACTTTACATACATGGGTTCGTTTTGTTTGCCTCGATGTGGAACTGGTGTCAAATACGGAGAATCTGTTTCCGTTAACAACCGATCTAGAGGACATGTCTGTACACATTCTGGGGCATGACGGGCATTTTTAAAGGTCAACGGCCCCGCAAAGGAAATCAGAGAATCCATTTTCAGGCATTCGTTCATCGTTTCTTTGGTTCCACTGAAACAATGGAAGATGATTTTTGTCTTTGCGTATTGTCTAAGTATATCCAGACAATCTTTGGTTGATTCACGCATGTGAATAGAAATGGGAAGTTTTGTGGCATTGGCAATCTCAATTTGGCGAATAAAAAGTTCCTTTTGAAGATCATTAAAGGAAGTATCCCAATAGTAGTCCAATCCAATTTCACCTAAACAATCGATCTGACCGGCAAAGGCAATGTCTTTTAACTGTTCTAATTTTGATGAATCGATTTCCTTGGCATCACCTGGAAACCAACCAAAGGCCACTTTAAATCGAGAGTCTCTCTCTTTGAGCTTTAAAGCGCGTTTAAATTCTTCTATATTGGTGCACATGATCATACAATGAGATAACTCGTTCATATTTTGAATGACTTCATCAATTCGAGTATATAAATCATCACAGGTGATGTGCGCATGACTGTCTGTGTACATAGTGTTTCTCCTTGTCTTTACGTATAATTGTGAACAAAATAAAAGAAGAAATCAAGTCTAGTGTTTTAGGATGATTGACAATAATTTTGAGTTTTGATAAACTTTGCTCAAGATGAATAGCACAGAAGACCCGAGTCGAAGTTGCTGCGGGATGAATAAATAGAGAAGATAAAGACATATTCTGGAAACAGATTATGTCTTTTTGTGCTTTTTTGGAGGAGTAGTAATGATTTTTGCGTTATTGTTACAGATTATATTGATTTGCGTCAATGCGGTTTTTGCCGGTGCGGAGATTGCGGTGGTGTCTATGAATGGTGCTACCTTGCAGGCAAGAGCCGAAGAAGGTAATCGCAAGGCAAAAGTTTTGATGCGTTTGGTGGAAAACCCATCACGCTTTTTGGCCACGATTCAGGTCGCAATCACTTTGGCCGGTTATTTAGGTAGTGCTTATGCGACAGATAGCTTTGCCGATCCATTAGTGGATTTGCTGCATTCATGGAATGTACCGATTTCGGAAGGAACATTGCGTTCTTTTTGTCCGCTGGTCATCACTTTGATCATGTCCTTTTTCTCCATTGTTTTTGGAGAACTTGTACCAAAGCGTATTGCCATGCAGAATAAAGAAAAGGTATCGTATGCCTTATCAGGAACACTTTCTTTTATTTCAAAGGCTTTTGCCCCTTTAGTTTGGTTGTTGACAAACAGTACAAACCTTGTGTTGCGTTTGTGCCGCATCGATCCGGAAGAGGAAGAGGAAGTTACCGAAGAAGAAATTCGTATGATGGTTTCGCAAAGCTTGTCACAGGGACAGATCGAACAAGATGAAAATGCGATGATTCAAAACATCTTTGATTTTAATGATGTGACATTGGATGAAATCTGTACACATCGAAAAGACGTAACAGGCTTGAATTTGGAAGATGATTTGGATGTTTGGGATGAAAAGATCAATCAAACCTCATATGACTGTTATCCGGTATATAAGGAAAGTCAGGATCAGATCATCGGCGTATTGGATGCCAAAAAATATTTGCGTATGGCTGATCGTACCAAAGAAGAAGTATTGAAGAAAACCGTATTGAAGCCTTTGTTTGTGTTGGAAGGCATGAAGGCTGATCATTTGTTGTTGAAGATGAAGCAGACAAAGACAACCTTTGCGATCGTGTTGGATGAGTACGGTGGATTTGTCGGGGTTGTCACGTTAAAAGATTTGCTTGTGCTGCTGGTTGAGGATCTGGAAGAAGAGGGCCAATCCAATGAATCAGAAGGCATCGTTTTACTGGAAGATCATACTTGGCGGATTCAAGGGGATGCGATGGTAGAAGATGTCAATAAGATTCTGGGCTTGCAGCTCAGTGATGAAGAGTATGATACCTTTAGTGGTTATGTCTTAGATGCTCTGGGAGGAACATTGCCTGACTCGAATGCGTGTTTTGATATCAAAACCGAAGATATGCTGATCAAAGCACGGATGGGTAACGATCATCGAGTAGAAGAAGCCATTGTGCAGATTCTTGAAAAAGAAGAACAAGAATAATCAAAGAGAAAACACCCTGTCTTTCTGAAACAAGTTTTATAGTAAGACAGGGATCTTTTTATTGTTTAAAAAAGTCGTTGTAACGGATGATAAGAAGGAAAAATAAAAAATCTCTGGTTATACCAAAGATTTATTGAGCAAGGTGAAATGTAAAAGAATTAGTATCTCCTCTGTATTTGGAAATGGAGTATTCAATGGGAGTTCCCTCGTCATCATAGCCATAGGAATGAAAATAAAATAATGGATTTCCTGTTTGAACTTGTAAAAGATCGGCTAAAGTTTCATCTGCGGTTGTCACTTCCAGATGACGAGTGATGGATGTAATAGGATGTCCGCTTTTTTTACATTGTTCATAGAAAGATTCTTTTGAAAAATCAATGGTGTCAAAATGGGAGAATAGTGCATACGGCATATAAGTTGTGACAAACACATTGGGAATATCATCAATCGAGCGAAGACGTACCAGTTTGAAAACCTGCTCGCAATGTAGCGCGCGTTTGACTTCATCGGATGCATCTTCTTTATAAAAGGCTAAAACCTGTGTTTGGCTGGTGTGTCCTTTCTGGTGCATTTCCGAATCAAAGCTGTTGATCCTTTGTGTAAAAGATTGATCGATTTTTGGAGGGCAGACAATCGTTCCTCTTTTTCTTTTTCTTTCTAAAATTCCCTGCTCTACTAAAAGCGAAATGGCCTGTCGTACAGTGGGACGGCTGACTTGATATTCTTTTGCCAGTATGGTTTCGGCAGGAATCGTATCTCCGATCGGATATACACCGGTTTTGATCTTATGTAAAAGGTCTTTTTGTATCTGTAAATAAATAGCGGACATAGTTAGACTCTCTTTCTATACATAATATAAACATTTTATGAAATTATGTCAATTTATATTGACATAAACTTTACATAATGATACATTTTCCTTGACATAGAAGGAGGATCTACATATGGATTCATCAAAATTGACAAAAGAATCATTGGCAAAATTATTTGATCATACGTTTTTAAAGGCGTATGCCACTAATGAAGATTTAAAAACTCTTTGTGATCAGGCAAAAACTATGAATACGGCTATGGTGGCTATCAACACCGCATGGACTGCCTTCTGCAAAAAGGAATTGGCCGGTACAGATGTGCATGTAGGGGCCGCTATCGGGTTTCCATTAGGACAGTGTGGATTAGAAACGAAGCTTTTTGAGTGTAAGTATGCGATTAAACAAGGCGCTGATGAAATCGATTATGTAATCGATGTAGGACAGGCAAAAATGCATAACTGGGACTATATCCGCGAAGAAATGGAAAAGATGACAGCAATTTGTAAAGAAAAGAATATCTTGATCAAAGTCATTTTTGAAAACTGTTATTTAGAAAAAGAAGAAATTAAAAAGTTAAGCGAGATTGCCAAAGAAGTGAAACCCGATTTCATTAAGACAAGTACAGGGTTTGGAACTGGTGGAGCAACCGTAGAAGATGTAAAACTGATGAAAGAAACCGTACAGGATGCTGTCCAAGTCAAAGCTGCCGGGGGAATTCGTGACTGGAAGACATGTAAGGCGATGATTGATGCCGGAGCCACTCGTATTGGAACTAGTTCCAGTATTCAGATTTTAAAAGAATTTGAAGAGGCCACAAAATGAAAAAGATTTTAGTGACAGGTGCCAATGGATATTTGGCAAGCTACATTCGAAAGGAAAACCAAGATGCGTTTGAATGGATCTTCATGACAAGAAAAGATGCAGATTTAAATGATCCGGAAAGTGTAGAAGCATTTTTAAAAACACAGGATTTTGAACTTTGTTTCCATACAGCAGCCAATGCGACAACGGCAGTCTGTGAAGAAAATCCGGAAATGGCACATCGCATCAATGTAGAATCCACGCAAAAAGTAATCGATGCCTGTAAAAGAAATAAGGCGCGGTTGATCTTTTGTGGAACAGAACAATCCTTTAATGGAAAAGAAGAGCATGGTCCGTTCAAAGAAGAAGATTCTTTAAAGGCTGTAACGGTATATGGACAAAATAAAATGGAATGCGAAAAGATGATTCAGGAGCAGTTAGAGGACTATATCATTTTACGTTATACATGGATGATGGGATTATCTTTTGATGGTATCAAAGCCAGTCCAAGCATCGTAAAGAATGTTATGAATGCTTTGTTGCATCAGAAGCCGACTTTATTTACATGTAACGAAAAACGAGGGATGACTTATGCCAAGTATTTGGCAAAGCAGTTCAAACAAATTTCAGAGTTGGAAACAGGCATTTATCATGTTGCCGCCAGCAATGATAAGACCACTTATGAAAGCGCTGTTTATATTGCCAAAGAATTAGGTGCCAGCCCGGAAGCTATTGAGAAATACATACTCCCAAATACAGAGAGATATAGCGATCGCTTTAGAGATTATCGTCTTGATGCATCAAAACTGGCATCTAAAGGAATTACATTTGGAACCTTTGAATCAAACGTGGATGAAATACTAAAAGATTTTGGATGGAAGTAAGGATGAATTCCGAGGGTATAATTTAAAACATATTGTGCTTGTATGTTTTAAGATGCATGTTATAATAGACATGTAAAAGGACAGGCCAACAAGAAGTCCTGGATTTTGGTTGTTCTATAAAGAAGCTACCTAAATTTTCCAAGTCACTCAGGTAGCTTTTTTATATGTCATTTACTACGATTGATTTCAATCAGAAGTATCACGACTATATGAAGCATCATTAACATTACATACAATGTTTCAAACGATGTCATAGCGATCACCTCATTTCGGCCGCTAAAAACAGGCCATGTATGTTAACGAGGTTTAACGCACCCCGGTCTAGCGACCAGGACTACCTGTGTTGATCTGTCCAGATTTATTTTAACATATATCCTATATATTAACTATGAATTAGAAATTCAATAGAATTAATCTCATAAAATACCCGTAATCAGTTTAGAGATTACGGGTTTTCTGTTTAATAGCGTCTTTTAAAACGTCCGGTAAGTTGGTTGAGTTGTTGATAAGCCTCTTCCAATTTTTGTTGTGCTTGTTTTAACTGTTCAGAATTGAAATTAGTACGGAATTTTTGATGCAATAGATTTCGACATTCCTTTTGTGCGGCTTTGTAATCTTTTTTAAGTTTTTTGTATTTCTTTGTCAAGTGGGAAGGAAGTACCTTAAATTCCGGATATGCCTGATAGATCCGTCGTAATAATAAGTTCTTATTTTGCAGCATCGCATGCACTTGTATTGAAATTTCTTCGGTATTATCTCCATCTGTTGTATCAATTTCCTTTTTGACAATATTCATTAAGAAATGAGAAATTGTATAATCAAAAAGCATACAAGCAAGAATAGCCCATGCGAATACTCCTAGAAGAAAAGGATTCCATGTTTCTATGAAATCAAAGTAGTGTGGTGCTATCCATTTCACAATAATTACAGAAGCAAGGCCAAATAAGATCAGGTTGCCGATCCATATCCTGCCGTTAAGATTCATAGGCTTGGAAGAATAATCCCACCATCGAGCATGGAACATTTTTTCCATATAGAAACTGGTCATATATTCAAGAAATCCACAAATCACAAAGCCTGCCATAAAAGTTTCGGCGTAGGTTCCTTCTCGGCCAATCAAACCACCAACCAGAATGGTTACACCGACCACACCAAAGCCGTAGATGGGACAATAAGGCCCAATTAAAAAGCCACGGTTGATGAAACGATGATATTGTATAAATTTTAAGGAAACTTCCATGATCCATCCAAGGATAGAAAAAATAAATGCCATAATTACAAACTCATAAAATAATGTCATATCTGCACCTTTCCTATTTGAAAACTATGTTTATTGTATCATGAATGGAAGTCTCCCTAAATGAAAGTTTTAAATTCATTAAAATTGTTTGTTTTGCATACTGTCATGATGGCTATGATGAAGCTGAAAAGAATGCGGATCATCATTTTCTATTAAATATATTACTGTATGTTTTAAAATCAAAAAACACTAGTAAGCGTTAGTGATGCCTGTTGATACAAAATTTGTTGATCCTTATGATCTTGATCGTGAAAGAAAAATATTTTGACATTCAAAATAAAAATTTTTATAATATAAACTATTGAAATATACCAGGGGTAGATTATATGACAATTAAAGATATAACATACGGTGGCTTATCAATTACTTTAATGGCAATTTGTTCCTGGATCTCTATTCCATTTGCTGTTCCTTTTACGATGCAGACCTTTGCGATCTTCTTCATTTGTTTTTTATTTGGTGCCAAAAGAGGTTCAATTTATGTATTCTGTTATATTTTATGTGGCTTGTTGGGAATGCCGGTGTTTTCTGGATTTCAAGGCGGAGTACACGTGATTTTTGGATTAACGGGCGGCTATATTGTCGGCTTTCTTTTGAGTGCTCTTCTTTTATGGGGTACACAACGGGTATGGAGTCCTTGTAAGAAGATCAGCCTTTTATTTGCTTTGATGGGTCTAGTCATTTGTTATGGATTTGGGACAACCTGGTTTTTGCTTGTCAGTCAGCAACAAGACTCGATTTTGACAATCGGCAGTGTTTTGATGACCTGTGTGGTTCCTTTTATTCTTCCGGATTGTATTAAACTTTTTCTGGCTTATCGATTGGCCGGTCGTTTACGATTCTATATTTCAGCATTATAGATTGTATCTACAGCTTACTTGTGCTATATTGTATCCGGTGATAGCATGAAGATGATCAGACGAGAGGATACTTTACGATAAACAACGAAAAACAGAACCGTTTTTTTTTGTGATGGAAGATTGTATTTTTAGTCTGATAGTCGATGCATAAACCAAGTTAAAACAAAATCTATGAAAACATTCGGTACTGTTTCAGTGCCGTTTTTTTATGCAAAGGGGGAATTTTATTATGTCTATGATTCAGGTAGAACATTTAAGTTTTTCGTATGACAGCCAACAGGAAATGTTGTTTGATGATGTCAGTTTTTCTATGGATACCGATTGGAAGCTGGGACTGGTGGGAAGAAACGGTCGCGGTAAAACAACGTTTTTATCGTTATTGATGAAGAAATATCCTTATCAAGGAAAGATTCATTCCTCTGTATCTTTTGATTATTTCCCTTTTGTCGTTGAGGATAAAGAACAATGGACGATCGATGTAGTGCGATCGATCTATCCCCTTGTCGAGGATTGGCAAATACAAAGAGAGCTTTCCTATCTGCAGGTAGAGGATGATGTTTTATGGAGGGAATTTTCTACTCTGTCCCAGGGAGAACAGACCAAAGTTTTATTAGCAATCCTATTCTTGAAGCCGGGTAACTTTTTATTGATTGATGAGCCCACCAATCATTTAGATGTCAAAGCCAGAGTCGTATTGATGAATTACCTGCAAAGAAAAAAAGGTTTTATTTTAGTATCACACGATCGAAAGGTTTTAGACGGTTGTGTCGATCATATTCTTGCGATCAATCGTCATACGATCGAGGTACAGTCCGGTAATTATTCTTCCTGGTTTGCTCGATTTGAAACACAACAGGAAAAGGAAATGCAGGAAGATAAACGATTACGCAAGGATATTCGTCGATTAAAATCTTCGGCCTTTCGTACTTCGATGTGGTCTGACAAAGTGGAGGCTTCCAAGATTGGGGCAGCCGATAAAGGATTTGTAGGGCATAAATCAGCTAAGATGATGAAACGAAGTAAAAATATCACAAAGCGACAACAGGCAGCGATCGAACAAAAGGAAGATCTCTTAAAAAACGTGGAAGAGATGGAAAACTTGCAGATGAAGCCTTTACCTCATCCTGCTTCTGTTCTGGTATCATTTGATGAAGTTTGTCCACTCTATGATGGTAGAATTGTTGGAAAACCACAAAGCTTTCAGATAGAAAAAGGACAACGTGTATTTTTGGATGGGAAAAACGGATGTGGAAAGAGCAGTTTATTGAAGCTGCTGGTGGATCTAAAAAGAAGTCATAACGGCAAGATTGATTGTGCATCGAATTTGATCGTATCGTATGTATCCCAAGATACATCATTTCTACAAGGAACATTGGCACAATATGCGAAACAGTATGGTATCGATGAAACTTTATATAAGACATTATTACGGAAAATGGGATTTGAGCGTTGGCTGTTTGATCAAGAGATTCAATCGTATTCTGATGGTCAGAAGAAAAAGGTCATGCTCGCAAGAAGTCTTTGTGAGCAGGCACATTTATATATATGGGATGAACCCTTGAACTTTATCGATATTTATACACGAATGCAGATTGAAAAGATGATCTTGTCAAGCCAGGCAACAATGTTGATCGTAGAACACGATATAGCGTTTCGCGAAAATGTAGCCACAAAAGTCGTAGTCCTTTGATCTTTCGTGTACAATAAGAACAGGTGGTTATATGTTAGCAAGTGAACGTTTTGAAAAAATAGTGGAGATCGTAAACCAGAAAGGCTTTATCAGCACAAAAGAATTATCCGTTGCGATGCAGGTGACGGAAACCACGATTCGCCGAGACTGTGAAGAACTGGAAAAACAAGGGCTGTTGTTAAGAGTGCATGGAGGGGCTAAAAGTGTTCGCCCGAAAGTGATCTTATCGACAAAAGATGAAAAGACGATGAAAGAGCGTAAAGAGTTCTTTTATGAAAAAGATATCGTCTGTAAGAAAGCTGCAACACTTGTCAAAGATGGCGATTGTATCTTTTTAGATGGAGGAACGAGCATTGGACCGATCCTTCCGTATATTCAAGATAAGAAAATCAAAATCGTTACGCATTCTCATTTGATCGTAGATGCGTTTTCCGGTACAGAATCGGAATTGTTTGTGATCGGTGGGCGTTATATTCCTGAATATGCCATGAGTGTGGGGCCGATTACGATCAGTGAACTGGATCGTTTTAACTTTGATTTGGCATTTTTGAGCTGTGCAGGTATCGATTTGGATCGTAAGCTGGTTTATACGGCTGAAATGGATACGATGGCTGTAAAACAAAAGGCCATGTCTTTATCGGCACAAAAGTATTTGCTGATCGACAGTTCAAAAATTGCTATCAGAGGTTTTTGCAGCTTTATTGACAGTGACGATTTTGATGCCATTATCTGTAACCAAAGCAGGAAACTGGATGTAGAAAGTTTACCGGAGAATTATATTCTTGTATAAAACGAACAAAAACGAAAAAATAAATACAAAAACAAACATCAAATGTTTACAAACAAAGAAAAGAATGCTAGAGTGAAATCAGGAGGAAAGCATTCTTTTTGAATGCATGAAAACGTATGAAACACCCAAATAAAAAAGCAAGTGAAATGAGTTTAAAGGAATTGGCTTCCTACATCGATTATTCGGTTTTAAAGCCTGAATTTACGGAAGATCAGATTGTCGAGTTGACAAAGGATGGTGTTGAGCTGGGTTGTGCAACGATCTGTATCAATCCAGGGTATATGGAACTTTGTAAACCATATGTTGAAGGGTCTGAAACAAAGCTTTGTCCGGTATGTGATTTTCCATTTGGAACAAGCTCTACAGAGTCTAAAGTAGCACAGGCTAAGATTTTGGTCGATCACTATGCCGATGTGATTGGAGAATTGGATATTGTGGCAAACTTTGGCTGGATTCGCAGTGGAAAATATGATGCGGTAACGCAGGATATCAAGGCTGTCGTGGATGTATGTCATGAAAAGAATATTCCGGTCAAGGTGATTTTTGAAACCGATGCCTTAAATGAAGAACAGGTTCGAAAAGCTTGCCATTGTGCAATGGATGCCAAAGCCGATTTTGTTAAGACAAGTACAGGGTTCCTGACTGGCTTTGAAGCCCATGGGGCCACACCGGAAATCATTAAAGTGATGCAGGAAGAAGTTGGCGATGCATGCAAAGTCAAAGGAAGTGGCTGCATTCGTACCAGAGAACATTTCTTACAGCTGATCGATATGGGTATCGATCGTATGGGAGTCGGTTATAAATCTGTACCGGTCGTATTGGATTTAAAGCGTTAAGGATAAAACAGTATAATGAAAAGATCGAGAACCATTTTGGATATCTCGATCTTTTTTCGTTATGCTAAAAAGCTAATCTCTTTGAAACAGACTTAAAATTTCATCTTTGGACATCTTCGATAAAGATCCATCATTGCCCTCGACAAAGGTATCGGCCAGATCTTTCTTTCGTTCCTGCATTTTGACAATCTTTTCCTCGATTGAATCTTTCATGATGAGTCGATACACTTGTACATTGGCATTCTGTCCGATACGGTGGGCTCTGTCGGTCGCCTGATTTTGTGCCGAGATATTCCACCAGGGATCAATATGGATCACGGCTTCAGCTGCCGTCAGATTCAATCCTGTACCACCGGCTTTTAAGGAGATCAGGAAGACTTGTGTGTTATCGGTTTGAAACGCATGAACTAATTGTCGTCTTTCTTCTTTTGATGTACTGCCGGTTAAAACATAGTGTGAAATCTGATTTTGTTCTAACTCTTGTGTTAATAAATCAATCAAAGAAGTAAATGCGGAAAACAATAAGACTTTTTTGTTGTGTTCGGTCAAGATTTGTACTAATTCAATACAAGCCTGTACTTTGGAAGAAGTCTTTTGTATATTGTCATATAAAAGTCTTGGATCACAACAAAGCTGTCGAAGTCTGGTCAAGGCTGCCAGGATCGCAATATGATCGATATGAGGCTCGTTCATTTTTGCCTGCAATTCTTTACTGGCCTGTGTTAAGTTGGCAAGGTATAGCTTTTGTTCTTCTTTTGAGAAATCAATCAAGTATTGATGATCCACTTTATCCGGCAATTCTTTCAATACTTCTTTTTTGGTTCGTCTTAAAATAAAGGGTGATATAAAAGAACGTAGTTTTTTGGTCACATCTTCGTTTTGATTTAGCACGATTGGACTTTCATACTGTGTTTTAAAATAATGATAAGAGAATAAATAGCCTGGCATCAAAAAGTCAAAGATCGACCAAAGTTCAGCCAATGAATTTTCAATAGGGGTACCACTTAAAGCCAATCGATGTCTGGAGTGCAGTTCCTTTACACTGGTGGCATTTTTTGTCTTCTGGTTTTTGATGTTCTGCGCTTCATCCAAGACTACATATTCAAAAGTGATATCCTGATATTCCTCAATATCTCTGCGTAAATAGTCATAAGAAGTGATGAGAATATCGTATTTGGAAATGTCATGAATTCTCTTCTTTCGCTGTTCTTTTGTACCCGTAATACTGATACAGGAAAGAGTGTCAGAAAAGCGGCGAATCTCATCTTCCCAGTTATAAATCAAAGAGGCCGGACAAACGATCAATGTGTGTTTCTCTTTATCTCGTATAGAGTCTAAAAGCGCAATGACTTGCAGAGTCTTTCCTAATCCCATCTCATCGGCAAGAATTCCATTTAAGTTGTATTGATACAACATTAAAAGCCATTCAACTCCTCTTTTCTGATAGTCTCTTAAAATGGATGCATAATGGGGATCGCATGCAATCTTAGATTTTCGTTCTTCAAAGCCTTGGATGTATTCTGTCAAAGAATCTTCTCTGTAAACTTGCAGGGACTCTGCATGATTCAGTCTTTCATTCATTCCCAAGGTTCGATAGAGTTCTAACTGCAGCTTACCATCCTTGATTTCATCTTCGTGAATATCAAAGTCCTGCATGAGTTCGTCAAACTCTTGCAATTGATCAGATTCCAGATGCAAGAGCTGTCCGTTTTTAAGCTTAAAATAACGTTTCTTACGATGATAAGCTTGTAAGATGTTAGGCACTTCATTGACATCAAAATCTGTGGATTCCAATTGAATCTCTAATAAACCGTTGTCAATGCGAATACCGGTTTGAAGATTATATTTTGTTCTTTTGCCCAGCTTTTTTAGTGCATCGCTGATATATACATCGCAATATTTCTGCAACTGTGTGATGCCTTGTTGAAGAAAGTCAAGGGTTCGCTCATCTTCCAATCCCATATAGATCGTATGTGTTTCCTGATCGATCCATGTCGCATAGTTTTCTAAAAACTTTTGAATGAGTTCGATTGTCCAGTCGAAGCTGATTTTTTCATTATATAAAAGTTCAATAGTATTTCCTTGTTCATCTTTCCCTGTCGCATGAAAAGAAACAGTTTCATTTTCATCCATGTCGCCATAGACGATGGGATGATGGATGTGAAGGGCATTGGATGCCGGCAGTAATTCTTGTCCCTCTGTGATCTGTAAATACTCTCTGGCTGGATCTAAAATATAGCGTTCAAAGTCATCGTATTCATCAAACGGAATATGAAGAGGATTTTCTGATAAAGCACTGAATAATGTGGCAATAGAGGACTGCGGACGGATCGCATAATGAATGATTTCAAAAGGGTTGTCCTGTAAAGCAAACATTTGATGATCATTGGTCAAAATGTGTTCTTCTTTATCCCATACTAAAGAAATTGTGTAATGCTTAGCTTCTTTTTTAATGTAGATCGGCATCACAAAAGATTCTTCTCGAATCGGAACATTTGGATCATCTTTAAACGCTGCATAAAAAGCCGGCAACAAAGAATGGATACGGATAAAACGTGAATTGTTATAACGATAATAGTATCGATCGTAATCCGGTGTCGCATAAGCCATGCGCATGAATTCGATGTATTTTTGTGCCTGTTGTGTAAAGACGTTGCGTGTATGAATGAAGCCTAGTTGTTTGCCGTATCTGTGATATTGTTCATTGTCGATCCAATGCAGAAAATCGGGAATGTTTTTGATCGTATATTGTTTTTGTGCACCGACGGTAAAACTCAATAAAAACGCATCAAAATCAAGAAAAGAAAATACCGGAAGAATATCGTATTGTTGCGTCTGCAGCTCCAGTTGGACCAGATGATCCTGATTGTCTTTTTGTTGGAGGATGAGATCCCGTGTTTTCTGATACGATTCTTCCATTTGAATTCTTTTCAGTTCCTCTTCAATTCTTTGACGACGAGCCAGATAATCTTCATTATAAAGAGAATAAGGAGATGCTTCTTTTTGTGAAGTATAAGGAAAATTCTGGATATCTACTTTTGTCAGATAGATCATCAACATACCGATATGGGCACAAATATGTTCATCATCAAAATACCATGGGCATTCGCAATGTGTAGAATATACGGAATGTAAAGGAACATTGATAAAAAAGTGGCAGACATTTTCATAAGAACTGACTTGTATTGTTCCCTCAACTTTATAGATGGCATTTTTTTCTAATTCATTGACGACGATTCGTTTTAAACATCCTTGTTTTAAATATCGTCTGGCAAGGGCTAAAGTGCGAGAATTCATGATTTTTAGATTCTCTTCTGTGATTAAGACCATTGAATCACCTCGATTCCTTTATTTTATCATGATTTTGGATGAATCGTCTTTGAATAGCTTGAAAGATAAAAAAAGCAGTTTTTTTAACTGCTTAGATCAACTGTGATTCGATTATTGTTTTCGCTAATGCGTTTCCGGCTGCCTGTACAGTATGTACGCAATGAAGTTTAGGATCATACCATGTTTTGCGTATGTTTCTACATTCCGTATCGTGAAGCTCTTCTTTAAAGTTACGAACACAAGCCTGGATGATTGGCCTAAAGGTATCCAGCTGATCATGTGCTTTTGTCTGAATGAGAAGCTAGGATAAAACGGCAGTGCAGCCAATTAAGGCGCCGCAAGTTAATCCGGTGTACATACCACTTCCAAAACAAGATAATAGTTTCATGGATTCTTCATCTAAACCAAGATGATAGTATTGATTGGCAGCACGAATGATCGTTTCGCTGCAGTTATAGTGTTCTTCCAGATAATAGTGATCGATCCATTCTTGTAAGTTCATCTTATTTTCCTTCTTTCATCAGTTCCTGGACAACGGGATCTTTAATTTGTACGTTTTCTTCTTTTAAGTGCTGAATCGTTGATGCGAATTGAGATAAATAAGCTTCATGGGCTAAAAGAAGCTGGTCTAAGACTTGTTTGGCACTTTCTCCGGATGGAATCAGAGGATTTAGTGCAAAAGCTTCCATAGCCATTCCATAATTTCCGGTAATGGCCGCGTTGATCGTACATTCTTCCATGGCCTTCATGCACTGTAGCCATCCTCTTTGCGCGCTTGGAAACTTGCCCCAGACGATTGGTGTGGCCCCTTTGCCATCGATGATTGAGCTGACTTCTACGATGGAATCTACCGGCAGTTCCGGAATGGCGCCTTTATTTTGCGTGCTTACGACCATATGAATCTTTTTGTTGTTGTAGATGGCATTGATGCATTCACAGGCAGCATCACTGTAATATGCTCCACCTCGCATGCTGAGTTCTTCAGGTTTATGATCCAGCTCTTTGTTTTTATAAAGCTCGAACAGTTTTTCTTCGGTATGCTTTACCTGCTGGCCGCGAGTACCGATCGTTTCATATTCCTCCAAACTATGCTTTAACATTTCTTCCTGGCGATAATAATAACGATGATAGCCACATGGAATCATCTTCATTTGTTCGATTTGTGCTCTAAAGAAAGGCACATTGTTGATATTGGCCGGTAAACCAATATCTTTTCCTTCAAATAAAGCATCGATGACTTTCTGTGTTAAGTCATTCCCCTGTTTATCATAAACTTTATGCCAGTGAAAATGATTGATTCCGGCAAACTGATATGTCAGATCTTTTGGGTCATAGCCAATGGCTTCCGGTTCTTTCATCATCGCAATAACAGGTACGTTACAAAGACCGATACATTTATTCCACTTTCCATATTTGATGACAGCTTCTGTCACCATGCCGCTTGGATTGGTAAAGTTGATCAACCAGGCACTGGGACAGACTTCTTTCATATCTTTGACAATATCCAGAATGACAGGAATCGTTCGAAATGCTTTGAAAATACCGCCGGCGCCATTGGTTTCCTGTCCCAACATGCCATAAGATAAAGGAATTCTCTCATCTTTAATGCGAGCTTCCAGAAATCCTACACGAAACTGTGTTGTCACAAAATCCGCATCTTTTAAGGCTTCTTTTCGATCCATACTGACATGGATTTGTACATCATGACCGGCTGCTTTCCACATACGTCTTGCCATATCGGCATCAATGTTGACTTTCTCCTGTCCATTTTCTACATCCACCAACCAAATTTCACGAATCGGAAGTTCGTTATATCGTCGAATAAATCCTTCCATCAATTCCGGTGTATAACTGCTGCCACCACCAATTGTTACAATCTTTAATCCCTTTTTCATTCTCTAGTCCTCCTTGCGAGTTCAATATATATCCATTACAAAATAAGAACAATAGACGAGAGAAGAGTAGATATTTTTTCCCTAAAATAATAAAAAAGTGTCAGAAAAATTGGAACTTTCTGAAACTTTTAGTCTAAACGATCATCCATAAAATCCATAGCTTGCCACACGTAGTTATGATTACGTTCTCGATCTAAATTATAAATACATCCAAAAAGGATATCCATTACATATTGTAAGGCAATATGACTGGCATATTGCGATATACGATCCTGCAGCTTTTCTGTATCACTTAAAGCCAGATGATATTTCACATACTGAGGATAGCTGTTACATCCGATACGAGAAATCAAGATAACAGGAACTTGTTTTTCATCTAATTTTTTAAGTATCGGAAGAATAAAAGATGCTTTTCCGGAATAGGATAAAATCAAAGCTACATGACTTTTATCAGATGCCAGAGCATATAAACGCTGTTCATAAAAAGATACAGGACAGTTTACTTCCTTTCCAATCGTGATCATCTGATCTTGAAAGTTTTTGGCAACATGCATATTATGCGCATGTGTATAAATATCGATTTTCTTTGCGTGAAATAATATAGAAGCCACATCCTGTAGAATAGAAGGCTCCAGACAAGCCATTGTATCACGCACACTTGTTTCATAGAGCTTGACAAGTTTTTCGGCAATATCCATAGGTGCATCGGATTTGATGAACGGATAATTTACATCGATATCATGTTGTGTCAGCTTATTGTTTGAGAGATCCTGAGAAAGTTGCACTTTGACATCATTAAAACCGGTGCATCCGATTTTTTTACAGAAACGATGAATGGCAGACTTGGAAAAATAAAGAGCGTTGCAGAGATCTTGTAGTGACATGTGGATCACATCCTGCGCATGCGTTAGAATATAGTATCCTATTTCGGTTTCTGCCGGTGTTAAGTGCTTACAAGCCTGTATGCGTTTTTCTAATGTCATAGCTGCCTCTTTTCTAAATCTTTTTATATCGTCATCTTATCATATCACTGGAAAAGATTGTGTAAAAAACAAATATTTGGACTACAATGTGCATAAGGAGACTAACGTTATGGATACAAAAGAAATAAGAGAACTCTTACAGAAAGTTCGAGAAATCGGAGAACCTTTAAAACAGGACAAAGAATTACAAGTACAATCAAAAAATGGAATTCAGGATCTTGTGACCGACATGGACAAGAATACCGAAAAGAAATTAAGAGAAGTATTACAAACATTTACACCGGGATGTACTTTCATTGGAGAAGAAGGAAATCAAGTCATCAGTGATTCCATGTGGATTATTGATCCTATTGATGGTACAACCAACTTCATCAATGCGCAGGAAGGGTATGCGATATGCTTAGCGTATGTAAAAGATAAACAACCCCTATTAGGAATCGTATATGATGCGGCAGAAGATACGATGTATTGGGCCTATAAAGGAAAAGGTGCTTTTATAAATAATGAGAAGGTAGAAAAAGAACTGCCAAAAAGACCATTATCACAATGCGTATGGGAAGCCAGCTTAAATACATTGTTGGTATTTCCAAAGTTGATTGATTTATTTCAACAGACAAGAGGACATCGTTCCCGTGGTTGTTGCAGCTTATCGGTGATTTCGACAGCTTTAGGGAAAACAGATTTTTATCTGACGGAGCAGGCTAAATGTTGGGACTATGCGGCAGCGGATGTATTCTTAAAGGAATGTCAGGGGATATCCTGGTGTAAAAAAGATTATTTCAGTTGTGAGCCCAATCTATACATAGCAGCTCATACCCAGGAAGTGATTGAAACAATAAAAGAATATT
>NZ_JAXKBY010000073.1:0-11402 GCF_036552745.1 Faecalicoccus sp. | reverse complement strand
TACCATGGTCAACGTGACCGATTGTACCAATATTAACATGGGTTTTACTTCTGTCAAATTTTTCCTTTGCCATTTTAGTTTTCCTCCTAATTAAAAATTAAAATTCATGCAAAAACATTGTACTTTAGAACCAAGCGAAAAGCAACTAGTTTTCGCTTGAATTCTCTTTAATGATCTTCTCTGCAATGCTCTTAGGAACTTCAGAGTAGTGATCAAATTTCATGGAGTAAGTTCCACGTCCCTGTGTAAAGCTACGCAAGTCAGTTACGTAACCAAACATTTCTGACAATGGAATATGAGCACGTACGATTACGGCATTTCCGCGCTCTTCCTGTTCTGTGATCGAACCACGACGACTGGAAACGTCACCCATAACGCTACCTAAGTATTCAGCCGGTGCTGTTACCTCAACAAACATGATTGGCTCCAACAATACCGGATTACACTTTTTGGCAGCTTCACGAAGTGCCATACTGGCGGCAATCTTATAGGCCATTTCACTGGAATCGACATCATGGTAAGAACCATCGAACAGTGTAGCTTTGATATCGATAACCGGATAACCGGCGATCATACCATTATTTAAGGCATCCTTCAAACCTTCTTCTGTTGGTTTGATGTACTCTCTCGGTACGGAACCACCAACGATCGCATCCACGAATTCAAATCCTTTACCTTCTTCATTTGGTTCGAATTTGATCCATACATGACCGTATTGTCCACGACCACCAGACTGACGAATGTATTTACCTTCACAGTCAGCAGTGGCACGAATTGTTTCACGGTAGGCAACCGAGGCTGTCCTACGTTGGCTTCTACCTTAAATTCACGACGCAGACGGTCAACGATGATATCCAGATGAAGTTCACCAACACCGGCAATGATCGTCTGTCCTGTTTCTTCGTTTGTATATGTTTTGAAAGTAGGGTCTTCTTCAGCCAATTTACTTAAAGCCAAGCCCATTTTATCCTGATCGGCTTTTGTTTTTGGTTCCAAAGACAATTCGATAACTGGTTCAGGGAATTCCATAGATTCCAGAATGATCGGATGTTTTTCATCACACAGCGTATCCCCTGTTGTCGTAATCTTTAGACCTACGGCAGCAGCGATATCTCCGGCCCAAACCTGATCGATTTCTTTACGATGGTTGGCGTGCATCTGTACGATACGTCCGAAACGTTCCTTCTTATCCTTTGTAGAGTTCAATACATAGCTTCCTGCAGTTGCACTACCGGAGTACACACGGAAGAAGCTTAATTTTCCTACAAATGGGTCTGTTGCGATCTTAAATGCCAATGCAGAGAATGGTTCATCATCACTTGGATGACGTTCATCTTCTTCACCGTCCAAAGTTGTACCTTTGATAGCCGGTACATCTAATGGGCTAGGCAGATAATCAACAACTGCATCCAGGACCTGCTGAACACCTTTGTTTTTGTATGCGGAACCACACAATACCGGGAAGAAATCACCGGCACATACGGCAATACGCAATACACGTTTGATTTCACTGATTTCAGGTTCTTCACCTTCCAGAACCATCATCATGAAATCTTCATCATAATCGGCTAAGTATTCCAATAATTTAGCACGGTATTCTTCGACTAAATCCTGGCTTTCTTCAGGAATGGCAACTTCCGTAATAATACGTCCATAGTCACCACTGAATGTATAAGCTTTACGTTCGATGATATCGATAATACCTTCAAAGTCACTTTCAGCACCGATTGGCAACTGAATTGGGCAGGACTTAGCTCCTAAACGATCAATGATCGTGTTACAGGACATGATGAAGTCTGCACCTGTCGCATCCATTTTGTTGACAAATACGATACGAGGTACACCATATGTCGTCGCCTGACGCCATACAGTTTCTGTCTGCGGTTCAACACCGGCTTTGGCATCCAGAACGGTTACGGCACCATCCAATACACGCAAAGAGCGTTCAACTTCTACGGTGAAGTCAACGTGACCTGGTGTATCGATGATATTGATACGGCATTCCGGTCCGGTTCCATCTAATTTTTTCCAGTGACAAGTTGTGGCAGCAGAAGTGATCGTGATACCACGTTCCTGTTCCTGTTCCATCCAGTCCATTGTACTGGCACCTTCATGTGTTTCCCCAATTTTATGGTTAACACCAGAGTAATAAAGGATACGTTCAGTTGTTGTCGTTTTACCGGCATCGATGTGCGCCATGATACCAATGTTACGAGTATTTTCCAGACTATATTCTCTAGGCATAAACTAAACTTTTCTCCTTTCTTACCAGCGGTAGTGAGCAAAGGCTTTATTTGCTTCCGCCATTTTATGAGTGTCTTCACGTTTCTTAACGCTGGCACCCGTTCCGTTAGATGCATCAATGATTTCTGCAGCTAAACGCTGTTCCATAGTTTTTTCATTTCTTAAACGTGCATAGTTAACGATCCAGCGCAGACCTAATGTCAAACGACGTTCGTCACTTACTTCTACCGGCACCTGATAGTTGGCACCACCAACACGTCTAACCTTCAGCTCTAACTGAGGCATAACGTTTTCCAATGCTTGTTCGAAAACTTCCATTGGCTGTTTTCCTGTTTTTACTTCAACGATTTCAAACGCGTTGTACAGAATTGTCTGTGCAACCCCTCTTTTACCATCAATCATGATTTTATTGATCAGACGAGTGACCAATTTGGAGTTATACATAGGGTCCACTAATACATCACGTTTGGCAATGTGTCCTTTTCTAGGCATTTAATTTCCTCCTTTCACGATTGACTACTTCTTCGGTTTCTTAGTTCCATATAAAGAACGAGATTGTTTACGGTCATTTACACCGGCACAGTCTAATGTTCCACGAACGATGTGGTAACGAACACCTGGTAAGTCCCTAACACGACCACCACGAATCAATACAACACTGTGCTCCTGCAAGTTGTGTCCGATACCTGGAATGTAAGCAGTAACTTCCATTCCGTTGCTCAAACGAACACGGGCATATTTACGAAGTGCTGAGTTTGGTTTCTTTGGTGTCATGGTACCAACACGTGTACATACTCCACGTTTCTGTGGGCTTGACAAGTTAGTTGGTCTTGACTTCAGTGAGTTGTACCCACGGTTCAAAGCTGGTGACTTTGAAACGTTCTGACTGGCCTTACGACCTTTACGAATCAACTGGTTGATTGTAGGCATAAGTACCCTCCTTTCAAAAACTTCTTAACACACGTTTCCGGGTGTGTCTTTTTCATCCGTTTTATATGGGATTCTTTCGAATCCCTCATTTACGCATGCACGAATAGATTACATTTTTTAAACTTCAATGTCAAATACTTTTTTATTTTTTTCATTGAAAACACCAAATTTTAGCACCCAAAATATTTTATCTTCTCTAAAAGCCTACTTATAAATGAATTTCTGTACTAAAAATTCGCATCCCGCATTGCTTTGGCACTTCCTGTCTGCCTATTATTCATCTGATCAAAAACGGCTTCATAAGCCTGCACTTGTTCTAAAGACAAAGCTTTATCCAAACGAACATAGACTTTACCAAATACATAATCATACATATATTGGTGATGATCGATACTGTTGACTTTATTTAAGCGATCATAGGCTGCTTGTTTTGATGTACAGATTTCAATCGTACCTCCACTTAAATGGGCATTGGCTTTGGAAGACTTGCCCGCAATGGTTTGATCTTCAAAATAAGCTTTATCAACAACCTGCTCCAGCTCTTCATCGACTATAGTTGCCTGATCATAATAAAAGACATTGGATATAGGAAGGCCCTGCTCCTTTAAAAAATCGATCATTTGTTTGACGGATTCCAAATTTGAAAACTGTAATGCTGTATTTTCTTGAACTGACTTTTCCACTGGTTCTTCCAATCCTTCTACCTCTATTTTAAATGAAGTATTTATTGGATGAATCCGATAATGTTTAGCTGACTCTTCATCATATCTTGCCTCAACATAAACTGTTTGTCCATTCTTTAAATTTTCATTGGGCTTTACTGTATATTTGACCGTTGTGAAAAAATCATTATAATTCCCCTGGTCCATCATACAAGCTACATTCGCTTTTCCTTTACCATTAGTACCAGAAAAAGTTACCGTACAATCCTTTTCATCCATCAAGGACACATCTGTTTTCGCAAAGAAGAAAAAATAACTTCCTGTTGTCAGTACCCCCAGGATCAAAACGACCAACAAGAGAATCAGTATCTTCTTAGGCTTGGGCTTCCCATTGTTTTTTGGATTCTCTTCTTCTAATTCCCGACCGCATTTTGCACAATATTTACCATTTTCATAACGTATATTACAAGACTTACAAACCTTCATTTTCCTTCTCTTTTTCTTTTATTATACTCATTTTTATTTTTAGCCACAAAATAATTTTATCGTTTAAAAAGACAAAACATCATCCAAATTTTTCTACTTTTTTATTATAATAAGTACTGAGGACAGAAAAGAGGAATGAACATGAAACACAAAATTGTCTTTCTTGATATGGACGGAACTTTGTATCAGACAGAAAATGATATCATACAAGATAGTGCACTGGATGCGATCCAGATGTTAAAAGATAAAGGATATAAGGTATGTGCCGCTACCGGAAGACCTTTAAACCAAATGAAGTTGATCTTGGAACGAGTGGAGTTTGATGATTATGTGCTGATCAACGGAAGCTATATTCTTGATAAAGATTTCAATGAGATCGGCGCCTACCCTATTGAAAAAGAAACCGTAGAAGAACTGGTACAGCTTTGTAAGGATCATAAATTCGGATTGATGTTTCATTTCGGTGATGCGACATATATCTACAACGATTTTTATCCGATGTACTATTTCTGTAAATATTGTAATGTATTGGATTCTTTATTTTACGATCAAACAGAGACTTTCCATAAACGTCACCGTGTCTTTAATGCCGTGATCATGACAAAGGATAAAACAAGTTTGGATGCTTTTATGAAGGAACACCCAAATCTTCGTTCGGATTTGATCAACGTTAAAACCGACGGCTTCTGTTTTGATATCTTTAATGCCGATAATGATAAATCCAAGGGAATCGAGCTGGTATTAAATAAAAACAACATGACATGGAAGGATACGATCTGTATCGGAGACAGCACCAATGATATTGGCATGTTGGAAAAGGCAGATATCGGAGTGGCAATGGGAAGTGCAACAGATTATGTCAAAAGTTTTGCCAACTGGTCCACAACCAGCACCTATGAAAATGGTATCTTTAATGCCGTCGCCAAAATACTAAAGGAAGAGGATAATTAATCCCCTTCCTTTTTAAATTCTATAAAGTTTTGACCCACCTTCTTGGCTTCTTGGGCATCATGCGTCACATATAATAAGGTAAATTGTTTTGTTTCCTGCAGTTTGATCAAGATATCGATCAATTCATATTTCGAACTTTGATCCAACGAATTTAAACCTTCATCAATCAACAACAAATCTGGTTCTTTGATCAAGGCTCTTGCCAGAGAAATACGCTGTCTCTGCCCACCGGAGAGTGTCTTACATTTTTGTTCTAAAATAGAAGCTACACCTACAAGCCTGGCGGTATCCTCTACCTTTCTTGCCAAATCGCTTTTAGAGAGGGTTCTTTGATCGATGCCATACGCAATATTATCTTTGACAGAAATGGCATCTAACAATCGATCATTTTGAAACATGAACGATATCTTCCAGGATGTTGGCATGATGATATTTCCGCTTGTAATACTTTCTAAGCCGGCAATCATTCTTAATAGCGTTGTCTTTCCACAGCCGCTTGGTCCAAAAAAGACAGTTCTTTGTTTTTCAGGAATCTGCATAGAAACATCACGCAGAGCAACCACGCCATTTTCATAAATTTTGGTCACATTACAAATTTCAATCATGTCTCTATTGTACCAAACTCTACATCTTCTATCCATTCACAGATGATGAAAACTGGCTGTTGTAGAGCTGATAATAGAATCCTTTTTGTGATAATAGATCCTGATGTTTTCCCTGTTCTACGATCTTTCCTTCTTTCATCACCAGGATTCGATCGGCATTTTGAATAGTGGATAATCGATGGGCCACAATAAAACTTGTTCTTCCTTTCATCAGCGTTTCAAAAGCTTTTTGTACACGTAATTCGGTCATGGTATCGATCGAAGAAGTAGCTTCGTCTAAGATCAAGACCGATGGCGAACACAATAAGATTCGCGCAATGCACAATAATTGTTTTTGTCCCTGCGAAAGATTGCCTCCTCCTTCGGCCAGAATCGTGTCATAGCCCTCTGGCATCTGTAAAATAAAATTATGCGCATACGCTTTTTTAGCTGCCTCTATGATTTCTTCATCTGTGGCATCCGGCTTCCCATAGGCGATATTCTCTTTGACCGTTGCCGCTTTTAACCATGTATCCTGTAAGACCATACCATAACTCGTACGCAAAGAATGACGCGTAATTTCACGAATGTCATGTCCATCAAACCGGATGGTGCCTTTTTGCACATCGTAAAAGCGCATAAGAAGATTAATCAATGTCGTTTTTCCACATCCGGTAGGTCCGACAATGGCAATACGCTGTCCCGGTCTAACCGAAACGTTCAAATCCTGAATCAATGATTTATTTGAACTATACGAAAAATCCACATGTTTCAGTACAACCTCTCCTTTTGGATTTGTTAAATTCAGCGCTTCTTTTTTGTCGGGAATTTCTGCCGGTTCATCAATAAGGGCAAAGACACGAGCCGCCGATGCGATCGAGTTTTGAAACTCAGTAATTACACCGGTAATCTCATTAAACGGCTTGGTGTATTGATTGGTATAGCTTAAAAAGCTGGACAGCTGCCCTACGCTGATCATAGAAGCCGTGCAAGCCAAACTTCCCGCAATCGCCACACCGGCATAGATCGATGAATACATTAAACGAGTTGCCGGATTGGTAATAGAAGAATAAAAGGTAGCCTTTAGAGAATAGGTCGATAATTCTTCATTGATCTGATCAAAGTCTTTTTGTGCTTCGTTCTGATGATTAAAGGCGTGCACCACTTTGATTCCCTCCAGCATTTCATTGGTAAAAGCCGTTAACTGCCCTCTGGTTTGTGACTGATACGTAAACATCTGATACGATTTTTTTGCGATAAAATTTGCCAGTAAAAATGAAAGCGGGCTTAACAGCACGACAATCATCGTGATCCAGATATTTAAGCTGGCCATGAATACAATCGTGCCTGCAATGGTCAATACACCGGAAAAAAGCTGAGTAAATCCAAGCAACAAGCCATCTGAAAACTGATCGATGTCCGTTATGATGCGGCTGATCAAATCTCCGAAAGCGTGCTGATCCACAAAGGATAGCGGTAATACCTGTAAATGATCAAAGGCCTGCACTCGTAAATCTTTGACCACGCGATAAGTGATCTTATTATTGATGTGGTTCATCAGCCATTGTGCCATAGAAGTCACACAAATCGATAAGAAAATTCCAAACAGGATGACCATCAAGCCTGAAAAATCGACCTGTCCGGCTTTAACGATCTTATCTACCGCTTTCCCCGTCATAATGGGAACGTAAAGTGTAAAGCCTACAACCAAAGTCGAAAGAAGAAACGACAAACATATCCATCCGCGATAGGGCCTTAAGTAGGTTAAGATTCTTTGTAGTGTTTCTTTATTTTCACGCATTCGAAGCCACCTCCTTTCCAAAGGACTGGGAAGCACAGATTTCCTGATAGATTAAATTATCTCGCATTAAATCTTCATGTCTTCCAGAGCCTGCAAGCCTTCCATCCTCCATGACCAGAATGTGATCGGCATCATAAATGGCAGATACACGTTGCGAAATGATCAAAACTGTTTGATTTTTCGTATGTGTACGAATCGCATGGCGCAGTTTGGCATCTGTCGCAAAGTCAAGCGCTGAAGCACTGTCGTCCAAAATCAGAATATCCGGATTTCCAACCAGAGCACGGGCAATGCTCAACCGTTGTCTTTGGCCTCCGGAAAGATTACTTCCCTTTTGTAGAATTTCCAGATTTAATCCTTCTTTCTTTTCCTCGACAAACTCTCTGGCCTGTGCGATATCTAAAGCCTTCCATATCTCTTCATCTGTAGCATCTTTCTTTTTTAGCTGCATATTCTTTCTTAATGTTCCGGAAAATAAGGTTGCCTTTTGTTCGACATATCCAATATGTTCACGAAGAGAAAAAGGCGAAAGTGTCTCAATTTCTTTTCCAAACAAATAAATCTTTCCTTTTGTATGATCATAAAAGCGACACAAAAGTTGAGCCAGTGTAGATTTTCCGGATCCGGTTGCCCCGATAATCCCAATCGTTTCTCCCTGCTGTACTTGAAAGCTGATATCCTGCAGCACTTCTTTACCTGATTTCGCATACTGAAAGCTGACATGGTCAAAGGAAATAGCCGGGACATCCTTTGAAGGATTTAAATCCCATTGTCTTTTGTTTCCTTCTTCTAAAAAAGAAGGGACTTCAAATATCGCATTTACACGTCCCAGACTCGCAAAAGCTCTGGATAGAAGAATGATCAGATTGGCCAGCTTTACCAGCTCTGTCAAAATTTGGAACATGTAGTTGATCAAGGCAATGACTTCTCCCTGTGTTAATTCTCCTGCATTTACCTGCAGACCACCAAAATATAAAATGGCAATAACACCCAGATTAACGATCATATACGTTAAAGGATTTAATAAAGCGGAAATCTTGCCGACAAAGATTTGTTTTTGATACAGTGTATCCGTTTCCTGATGAAACTGTTGTTTTTCTTTGTCTTCTCTGGCAAAGGCTCGTACTACACGAATACCGGTTAAATTCTCTCTTGTCTTCAACAATACTCGATCTAATGTCTGTTGTACCTTTTTATATAGCGGCATTGTTATCAACAAAATCGCAAATACAACGATCATTAAAGCCGGAATAACAACCGCAAAGATCAAAGCCGCCTTTACATTCACACTGAAAGCCATGACCATAGCTCCCAATACGACAAAAGGAGAACGCAAAAATAGGCGCAAAAACATATTCAAACCATTTTGTACCAGATTGATATCATTGGTCATTCGGTTGATCAAGGTCGATGTACCGATACGGTCGATTTCCTGGAACGAAAATGTGTTGATATGAGCAAACAAATCTTTACGCATGGACTGGCCTAAGCTGACTGCCGATTTAGCGGCAAAGTATTGTGCCGTTAAAGAAAAGGCAAAGCCGATGATTCCTAATAAAATCAGCAATGCTGTCATCTTCCATAAAAAAATCGCATCCCTTTGGGCAATTCCCACATCGATCATCTGGGCAACTACCAACGGAACAAACAGTTCGAAGGTTGCTTCTAACATCTTGAACAAAGGCGCTAAGATCGTGATCAATGGATAGGCGCGTAAATAATGATATAATCGTTTCATATTCCCGTTCCTTTCTACTCTACTTTAAAAGGTTCTGTTATAATGATTTCAAATCGAAAAGAGGCTTTTTATGACTTTGGTTCAATTACACTATTTTAAAACCATCTGTAAATACAACAATTTAACACGAGCAGCCAAGGCTCTGCACATTTCCCAACCCACATTAACACATGTGATTCATGACTTGGAGCAGGAATTTGGCATCACTTTATTTCTGCGCCAGAACAAAGGTCTGGTCTTAACTAAGCAAGGACAAGATTTTTTAAATGAAGCCAATCTATTACTGGAACAGGCAGATGCCTTTTCCAATCGAATGAAGTTTTTAGGCCATACGCATCAAGCGGTGCAATTTGGCCTGTCCCCAGCCAGTTCCACCTTATATTTTCCATTGATTGCGCAAGCTTTATATCAACAATATCCACAGATTCAAACGATTCTTGTGGAAAATGGAAGCATGTTGAACCGACAAAAAATCATTGATGGAAAACTGGATTTAGCCATCATTTCCTCAAATGCTCCCATACCTTCTACATTAGGTTCCTATAAAATTGCAGATACCAGAGTTTGCCTGTTTGTTTATAAGGAACATCCTTTGTCCAAAAAGAATATGTTATCGATACAAGAAATCAAGAAGCAGCCTTTGGTCATGTTGTCCGAGGAATCCTTTCTGACTACTGCAACCATCAGCCAATGCATGCACTATAAGATCGATCCCAATATCATCTTAACAACCAACCAGATTTCTATTATCAAACAACTGGTGACCAACAAAATTGCCGCTACTCTTCTTTTTGAACATACTTTACCGGACGATCAAGAATATGTATCGATTCCGGTGACAGAGTTTCAAGCAATCCAAATTTACTTGATCTGGAATCAGTATAAGCAGATGACACCTGCCATGCAGCATTTGATCGAAGTAACAAGGCAAGTGTATCCAAATAACTAATTCGTTCCTTATTGTAATCGTATTATTAAAAAAACACCAATACATATAAATTAGTGTGTCATAAATTTTATTTATGAATATTTCATATCCAATGTCTGGAAGAAGACAAGAAAATTAAAAATTTTTAGTATCAAACCAGTATCACGATTCAAAAAGAAAAGCCCTTATCTGCTTTAGATAAAGGCTTTTTCTTACATGTTTTGTCTTCGTTAAATTACTTAACTTCAACAGTAGCACCAGCAGCAACCAATTTTTCTTTGATCTGTTCTGCTTCTTCTGGGCTAACGTTTTCTTTAATAGCAGCTGGAGCACCATCAATCAGTTTCTTAGCATCTACTAATCCTAAACCAGTGATTTCACGTACTGCTTTGATTACAGCAACTTTAGTTCCACCTACATCTGTCAAAGTTACAGTTACTTCGCTTGGTCCAGCAGCAGCTGCTTCTTCAACCGGAGCAGCAGCTACAGCAGCAGCTGCAACGACACCGAATTTTTCTTCGATTGCGCTTACTAAGTCATTCAGTTCTAAAATTGTAGCTTCTTCTAAGTAAGCAAGAATATCTTCCTGAGTTAATTTAGCCATTTTCTTTTTCCTCCTATGTTATTCAGCTGGGGCAGCTTCTACAGCAGCCTCTGTTGCCTCTTCTGCCTGTGCAGGAGCGGCTTCTTCTTTTGCTTCTACCTCTTTTACTTCAAATGTACCATTTTCTTTAGCTTCAGCTACAGCCTTAACAGTCATAGCGAACTTGATCAATGGTGCATTCAGGCAAGAAGCGAACTTAGCCAACATACCTTCTTTGTTCGGTAATGCAGACAATTTTTTGATCGTATCTGTGTCGACCATGTCGCCATCAACGATACCTGTCTTTAATACAAGTGCTTCGTGTTCTTTGGCAAATTTAGCCAATACACGAGCAGGAGCCACTGGATCTTTACCAAAAGCTAAAGCGTTTGGTCCGATCAAGTCTTTTGCGAAATCATCGTAACCTAATTTTTCAGATGCACGACGAGCAATTGCGTTTTTATAGACTTTGAAATCTACTTCTTCTTTACGACG
>NZ_JAXKBY010000072.1:0-16445 GCF_036552745.1 Faecalicoccus sp. | reverse complement strand
TTAATTCTCTACATCAACTTTTTAGTTGAATTTAGCGATTTTTCTTAATGTTTGTCAAAAGAAAAACATCTTTCATCAAAGAAATCTCAAAAACATCCAGCTTACTTTCACAATTGTTATGTACAAAGAGATGCATTGATGTACATTGTCTTTTTTCGTATGTTTTGTTATGATACGAGGCAACGAGGAAAATCTATGAATAAAAACATTACAGTCACAATGATAAGTATTGGATGTATCTTCTTATGTATCGGCACCTTTTGGGATTTGGAAATTAACACTCTATTCTACGACCCCCAAAATAGGATCGGCATCTTTTTGCAGGAAGGCTGGCCCCTTTTGCTCAAATTGATATTAACGCTTTGTTTTGCGTTGCTGATAGATCAAAATCATCCTTTCTTTTCTATACCTTGGTTCATCTGTGGACTTCTCTTTTCACAGAATGTTATCACTTTAACAGAGTCTTCCTGGTTTAGCTTCATATCCATTGGAGCCATATTAACCCCTTTAGTAGTAAGCATCTTTATCTGTTACAAATTAACAACAGAACAAAAAAATAAACTTCGGCCTTATATCATAAACTATTTACAATTATTCTTTACGGTTTTAATCGTAATCACGCTCTTTAAAGTTTTATGGGGTAGGATCCGATTTAGAGATATGCAACAAGCTTCTCAGTTTTGTGTTTGGTATCTTCCCTGCCACAAAGGTGGTTTTTCTTTCCCCAGCGGCCATACAAGTTCTTTTGCCTGTTCTTTACTCTATTTATTATCAACGCCACTTGTACAAAAACATAAGCTGTCGCTCAGTATCATCGTATGCACAAGTATCTTTTTGATGATGGCTTCCAGAATCGTCATGGGCGCTCATTTTTTAAGCGATACGGCTGCCGGCATGATGATTGCCCTTGTCATCTGGGCATTCTATGATAGACAATGGAAAAACAAAATAAGTAAACAAAAACACCAGTAGGATACAAAGTTACTCCTATTGGTGTTTGTTAATAACAGATTATGCAAATCTGTAAATACAAAATATTTATTGATTGAAAACACTTTGATTATGGCAAATACAAAACTACCTACTTTTCCAATGATCTAAAATTTCGCGTTTCTCTTATTAAACCAACATGTAAAAACGCCCAAAGTTCACTCTGAGCGTTCTTATCATTTCTTTGTGAGATTCTTTGATTTAGTATAATTTAGCCCCTGCCGGAATCGCATCATCCAACACTAACAAATTCAAGCGTTCTTCACCAGCTTCGCTATGTACGGCCGATATGATCATACCACAGGAATCAATTCCCATCATTTTACGTGGTGGAAGATTGGTGATTGCCACTAAAGTCTTACCTACCAATTCTTCCGGTTCATAGTAATCATGAATACCACTTAAAATCGTTCTGTCTTCTTCGGTTCCATCATCTAAGATAAACTCTAATAATTTTTTACTCTTTGGAACCGCGCGGCATTCTTTGACTTTTACGGCTCTGAAATCTGATTTCGAGAACGTTTCAAAATCAACAAAATCTTTGAACAACGGTTCAATTTCCACTTTGTAATAATCGATGGTTGGCTTCTTATTGACTATACTTTTTACATCTGCAGAAGTTGATGACACAGCTTCCTGCGATTTCTTTTCTAACTTGGCACCCTTGGATTCTCCTGTTAACTTCATATGTGGGAACAATAATACTTCACGAATCGTTCTCTGGTCTGTCAACAACATCACAAAGCGATCGATTCCCAAGCCTACACCACCTGTTGGAGGCATACCATATTCCAAAGCTTCTACATAATCTACATCCATCTCATTGGCTTCTTCATCACCTAGATCACGAAGTTCCAACTGTTTTTCAAATCGTTCTCTTTGATCGATCGGATCATTTAATTCCGAGAACGCATTGGCATATTCATGCCCACAGATAAACAGCTCATAACGATCCGTAAAACGAGGATCTTCACTGTTTTTCTTAGCCAGTGGAGAAATCTCAATTGGATATTCATAGACAAACGTTGGCTGCACGATCGTTTCTTCTACATATTTGTCAAAGAACAGCTGAATGATATGTCCAATCGAGTTATGAATTTTTTCCACTTCAATATCGTGTTCTTTTGCCAGCTGGCAAGCTTCTTCATAACTTGTCACCTGTTTAAAATCGATACCTGTTTTTTCTTTGATCGCATCACACATTGTTATACGCTTAAATGGCGCTTTCAAAGAAATCTCTTGTCCCTGATACGTAATTTCAGTTGTTCCTAAAACTTTATTAGCTACATGATCAAACAAACCTTCAATCAGATCCATCATGCCATGCAGATCACTGTAAGCAACATAAGCTTCTACGGTTGTAAATTCCGGGTTATGTGTGGCATCCATTCCTTCATTACGGAACAAACGTCCAATTTCATAAACACCTTCCAAACCACCAACGATTAGACGTTTTAAAGGAAGTTCCGTTGCGATACGTAAATAGAAAGGCATGTTCAAAGTATTGTGATGCGTAACAAACGGACGAGCCGCTGCCCCACCTAAAATCGGCTGTAGTACCGGTGTCTCTACTTCCATCAATCCCTGTCCATCCAGATATTCCTGTACCGCACGAATGATTTTCGGTCTTGTGATGGCAATGTGCTTAGCCTCTGGATTCATGATCAAATCCACATAACGACGACGGAAACGTTCTTCTACATCCGTCAATCCGTGATATTTTTCTGGTAATGGACGTAAAGCCTTAGATAAATGCGTATAAACTTGTGCACGAACGGATAACTGCCCATGATCGGTTTTCATGATCGTACCTTCGATACCAACAATATCTCCCAAATCGTTTTTCTTGAAGATCTCATATTGTTCTTCGCCGACAACATCTTTACGAACATAGATCTGAATTTGTCCATCTATATCCTGAATGTGCATGAATCCGGCTTTTCCCTGACGACGTTTTGTCATAATACGTCCGGCAATCTTTACATGAACATCCAATTCCTGTAATTCTTCTTTTGTCTTATCCTCATATTGTGCAATGATTTTTCCAGAAGTTGTCGTTCTTTTATACGCAGAGCCAAATGGGTCAATTCCCATATCCTTCAAATCTTGCATCTTCTGGCGACGTACTCGTTCTTGTTCTGTTAATTTTTGTTGTGCCATATTGTTCTCCTTTTCTCTACAAAATAAAAAAGCATCCATCCAAGGGACGAATGCTCGTGTTACCACCCTAATTCATTTTTCAAATCACTTTGAAAAATCTCTGCCACTGTCTATAAACAGTGCTTCCTTTAATGCAGGAAATACATACAGCTCCAAGGTTTTATTCCTTTAAGTCCTGTGCTTTTTTTTCACCAACCAAAAGCTCTCTGAAACATTTTCTTAAAGTACTCGTCCTCTTCTTAGCCTTTACGGGTGTATGGTACTAAACCTATCTTCGTTTGTCAAACACTTTCGAATTCTTTCTTATTATTTGTATTGAGAACGAACTTTTGACTAAGAATCCTTCTGTTTTCTTTCAATTTCAAACATGTATTTGAAATTGAAAATTTGTATACTTTAAAGTATACTACTTGTAAGTATACAAATAGAAAGCAGGTGTTTTCATGTATGGCCGAAAAAAAGAAATTTCGTATTTAAATGAGTTATATAGCCATAATACTTTTGAATTTTTAATTATGTATGGTCGAAGAAGAGTCGGTAAAACAACTTTGCTACAGGAATTCTCTAAACATACAAATACAATTTTTTTCCCCGCTCGAGAAAAAAATGATGCTTTGAATCTAGAAGATTTCTCTAAATCGATACAACTTCATTTTGAACATTCTTTTATTGCTTCCTTTAAATCTTGGGAAAACGCTTTTAGCTACATAGGAAATAAAGTTCAAAATAGAACTGCAATCGTCATTGATGAATTTCCTTATATTATTGCGGAAAATCCGTCCGTAAAATCTATTTTGCAGCATGCAATTGATCACGACTTTAAAAACAAAAATATCTTCTTAATCTTGTGCGGTTCCTCTATCAGTATCATGGAAAACGAAATTATGGGAAGCAAGAGTCCTTTGCACGATCGACAAACCGCTACTTTAGAGGTTAAACCTTTTGACTATTTTGATTCCAGCATATTTTTTCCTAATTATTCAAATATAGATAAACTTTTAGCTTATGGTATTCTTGGTGGTATCCCTCGATATCTAGAAGCATTTGATCCTACAAAAAGCATAAAAGAAAACATCGCATATAAAATCATTCAAAACGGTGCTTATTTATACGAAGAGCCAAATAACCTCTTAAAAGCTGAACTAAGAGAAACAAATATCTATAATTCAATTCTTTCTGCCATTGCGTCAGGAAAAAATCGAATCATTGATATTTCTGATTACATTCATGAAGATCGCACAAAAGTATCAAAATACCTTATAACGCTTCAAACTTTGCGCTTGGTAGAAAAACGTGTGCCTTGTGGCGAAAGTGAAAAATCAAAAAAATCCATTTATGTCATTAAAGATAATTTCTTAAAATTCTGGTTTCGTTATTCATTTACAGATAACACATATTATGAAATCCTTGGAGCTAAAGAGGCTGCAGATGAAATCATGGAAGATATTTCAAGTTATATGGGAGATGCTTTTGAAGGAATTTGTAAAGAATATCTTATTCGGCAAGCCAAAAAGCGAAATTTGCCTTTTATTCCTTATCACATTGGTAAATGGTGGGGGACAAATCCCTTTATTAAAGCTCAAGACGATGTAGATGTTCTAGCCTTGGATAAATCGCAGGCAAAAGCATTATTTGTGGAGTGTAAATTCACTTCAAATCCAATGCCTTTAGAGGAATATCAAGATTTAGTTAACGCCACAAAAGCTTTTCCTAGAGTAAAAGAAAAATATCTATATTTTGTTTCCAAGTCTGGATTCACAAAACCGGTAGTCCGACAAGCCGCTTTAGATCACGCCAAGCTTTTAAACATTGATGACTTATTTGATGGCTTCGATCCAAACTAAAAAATACCAGGGATATTTACCTTTAAAGGATAGGTATATATCTCTGGCTTTATGATCCATCCGTTTTTTACAAACATGCCTCCAACTGTTCTAAAGTGATAGGGCCCGGGCGAAGAATCTTTAACTTTTCCTGTGTACAATCTACGATCGTGCTGGCCTGTAATGCTCTACATGTGCCTAATACAATTCCATCAATATCAGGAAGCTGTTCAAACACATCATCGCTGGTCAATGCGGTCTTAGCTCCGGATTGATTGGCACTGGTTACCAATAACGGGGTATTTAATTCATCAATCACACGAAGAATAAAAGGCTCATCCGGAATACGAATCGCAATCGTATCTAAACCGTTTGTATATTCTTTTGGTACGTTGTCTTTGACCTTTAACACTAATGTCAAAGCGCCGGGCAAAAAACGTTCTGCGATCTTTTTTACTCTTTCGTCAACTACAGCTACTTGTTCCATATGCTCTATGGAAGATACCATCATCGGAATCGGTTTGGTTTCCGGTCTGTGCTTTGCGTTTTTCAGTCGCTGCAGATCCTTTAAATCTCCATACATCACACCCACTCCATAAACTGTATCTGTCGGCAAGGCAATAATTTTGTGATTCTGCAGTGCATCGGCAACCGCATTTATTTCTTCTTTACTATATGTTCTCATATGTCTATTATAGGTTTATGTTAAAATAGATACAAGAGAAAGGATGGTTTCATGTTTGAACATACGATTTGTGCCATTTCTACCGCTTTACAGGATGGCGCTATTTCTATTATCCGAATCAGCGGAGAACAAGCCATACCCATCACAAATAAAATTTTTACCAAAGATCTAAGCGATGTACCAAGCCATACCATCCATTACGGAAATATCTTAGATGAAGCCGGCAAACCAGTGGATGAAGTCCTTGTTTCTGTTTTTCGGGCCCCTAAAACTTATACACGCGAAGATATCGTAGAAATCAACTGCCATGGTGGCGTGTTTATTACACGAAAGGTTTTATCGATCGTTTTAAGCCAGGGAGCTGTATTAGCTAAACCCGGAGAATTCACTCAACGCGCCTTTTATCATGGAAGGATCGACCTGTCACAGGCAGAAGCTGTGCAAGATATGATTGATGCCAGCAACGATACGGCTGCCAGTTTGGCCATCCAGGGAATCCGAGGAAGCGTCAAAAAATTGCTTCAACCTCTTATTGACGAGCTATTAGACATTATTGCACAAATCGAAGTCAACATTGATTATCCGGAATATGAAGATATCAAACAACTGACTACACAGGAACTTTTACCTAAAACCAACGACTGGCTTAGTAAAATCGATCAAATATTAAAACGCGTTCAAACCGGACAGTTGTTAAAAAAAGGGATCGATACCGTAATCATCGGACGGCCAAACGTGGGCAAAAGTTCTCTGCTCAATGCTTTATTAGAAGAAGATAAAGCCATTGTAACTGATATTGCCGGCACGACCCGAGATATAGTGGAAGGACAGATTCATATCGGTTCCGTGCAGTTAAACTTAATCGACACAGCCGGAATTCGTAAAGCAAGCGATAAGATTGAACAGATTGGTATTGAAAAAAGCCAGCAGATGTTACAGAAGGCACAGCTTGTTTTACTTGTTTTAGATGGAAGCAGTCCTTTAACAAAAGAAGATCAAATTCTCTTAAAACAAACAAAGGATAAACGACGTCTCATCCTTTTTAATAAAGAAGACCTGCAACATCAAGACCAAGAGGGAATTTGGATCTCTGCCAAAAACCATCAAATACAACCTCTTCTAGATGCTTTAGAGAACATATATAAACAAGATCTTCTCAAGGAAGAACCTGTTTTATCGAACGAACGACAAATTGGTTTATTAAACCTTGCCAAACAAGATATGCTTCGCGCAAAACAGGCAATGGAAATGATGATGGAACCCGATCTGGTGGAAATAGATATTCAGGAAGCACATAACCATTTAAAAGAAATTCTTGGAGAAGTCCATAGAGAAGATTTACTAGATACGTTATTTTCAAAATTCTGTTTAGGAAAGTAGGTGCATAATGGAAACTTTAATTGAACAACTGCACGAATGGCTGATTCAGATTGCCTATTTGACCGTTTATTTTTTAGAAGCTCTTTCCCTGGCAAGTGTCATCTACAGTACGTTTCATTCTTTGCTTGCTACATTTCGTAAAGATAAAAACAGTAAAAAGCCGTTATTACGCGGTTTAAGTATTGCCTTGACCTTCAAGCTGGCCGCTGAAATTGTACGGACAATCACGGTAAGAAGTCTTGCGGAAATCCTGCAGATCGGCGCTTTGATCCTAGTCAAAGCGGCTATCACTTTCTTGATTCACTGGGAATGGAAAAGCAGTGATGTCATGCATAAAGACGTAGATGAATTTGAGTAGGTGTTGCCATGATTTATTTAAAGATGGGCTTGGCAATCCTTTGCCTTTTGTTGGTCGTAGATCTTTTTCTGTTGATTCATCGCTGGTTTCCGCAGTTTCCTTCATGGGCTTTATGGGGATTATTGTTATTATTTGTGCTGCCTTGTATCACTTTTAATACGATCTTCCCTATCTTTTATTTACATCTCTTGTTTTGTCTTCTAATCACGCAGCTTATCTGTTTGATCTTTCATCAGGATGTAAAAGGATGGATCTTCTTTATTCCTTTTTTGTTGGCAATAACAATCTGCATTTACGGCATCTTCAATATGAAGAATATTGAAAAAACAACGTATGATCTTCAAACATCAAAAAACATTCCTGATACCAAAATCGTCATGATCAGCGATTTACATTATCCAAATGTCATGACGGAAGAAGAGTTAAGTAGCATCGTAAAAGATCTTCAAAAAGAAAAGCCTTCTTTTTATATTCTTAACGGAGATATCGTTGATGAGTTCACAACCGTTGATCAAATGAAAACGGTATTTCAGACACTGGGCAAACTGACAAAAACTGCTGATGTCTATTATGTTTTTGGCAATCATGATAACCAACATTACGCAAATGATCCCGTTTTTTCCAAAGAAACATTAAAAGAAGTGATCGAATCCAATGGTATCACCGTCTTACAGGATGATATCCTGCATTTTGGAAACATCACCTTAATCGGCAGAGAAGACTTGGAAGAAAATAGACGATCCCTGCATAGCCTTATGAAAACATGTGACTTAGATTCGTATATCGTTGTTTTTGATCATCAACCCAGCGATCTAAAACTCTGTAAAGAACTCGGGGTCGATCTTCAGTTAAGCGGACATACACATAGCGGTCAAATTTTCCCAGTCGGCTCTTTGGCAAATTCTTTAGGAATTTTTGAACACGGTTATGGCATGATAAAAAAAGGAAACTTTACACAAATCACAACATCCGGTATTCATGGTTGGGGATTTCCAACCCGTACGGAGGGGATCAGTGAATATGTTTCCATTTCTATTACTTCGAATTAAACCATTTTAAGACTTCACCGACAAAATACAAAGAACCACACACTAAAGCTCTTTGATGTGTCATTTGAAGTCTTTTTTCCATTTCTTCCATAGATAGTACCTCAAATCCCAATGTTTCCAGAGGATAAAGTCTGTCCGATGAAAAGTTGACCAGGTGAATCTGTCCTTGAAGACTCGTTAAAACATCTAACATGTGCTTTGCATCTTTTTCCTTTAAAACCGAAAAATAGATATCCCCCTGCCAAGTTTTTATGGAGGTTACCAATGCATTGATACCATCCAGATTATGAGCACCATCCACCACCAGCAACGGCCTTTTTCTTAATATCATACAGCGTCCCAAAAAAACAAAATGATCAATAGCATTTTGAAGCGTATTATAACGCAGGCGAAAACCTAAATGATACAATGTATCGCAGGCCAGTATAAAATTTTTCATCTGGTAAAAAGGCTGATCAAAAACAAGGATGCCATCCATCGAGTCGATCCAATATTTTTTTCCTACTTTTTTATATTCTGGTAGATAAGAATAATAAAATGGTATTCTTTTGGCTCGTACATTTTGTTCAATAACTTGTTGCGCCTGTGGCTTATCTTCCCCACAAACAGCTAATACCCCTGGCTTGAAGATACCACTCTTTTCCTGCGCAATCTTTTCTATTGTATCCCCCAAGATTTCAGTATGTTCTAAACCAACATTGGTCAATACTGTCACATCATAATCTAAAGCTGTGGTCGCATCCAGTCTTCCACCTAAACCCACTTCTATGATGGCATAATCAACTCTCTTTTCTAAAAAATAAGCAATGGCCAAAAACAAATCCATTTCAAACATGGTCATTTGATGTTCTATAAAGACATTTTGATATTGATCAAACAAACGCTCTAAATCCGAATTAGAGATCATTGTTTCATTGATTTGTATTCTTTCATTATGAACGATTAAATGCGGAGATGTAAAAACACCAACTTGATAGCCCAGTTCTTCCAGCATCAAAGCCATCCAACGACATGTACTGCCCTTTCCGTTTGTACCAGCTACCTGAATTTTTTTGAGTTTCTTATGGTATGGTAAATACCGATCCATAATTTCTCGGTAATCAACCAAATCCATATTTTTACTTTTCTTAGATTCCATCCATGAAATTTTTTCCTGTAGATTCATGATTAGTATTATAATAGACTTCGTACAAATAATCCATGGAGGTTTACAATGAACTTTAATAATGACTGGCAAGAACTTTTTGATACAGAGATTCAAAAAGAATATTTGAATAAAATTAATTATTTTTTAGCTCGTGAATATAAGACCAAAAAGATCTATCCACCAAAAGAAAAAATCTTCAACGCTTTTTTAACAACATCTTTAAAGGATACAAAGGTTGTTATTCTGGGGCAAGATCCATATCATCAACCCGGACAGGCACAAGGTTTTGCGTTCAGTGTAGCACCCAACGTTAAAATTCCTCCTTCATTAGTTAACATTTACAAAGAGATTGAGGATGAATATCATGTTAAACTGCATCGTAATGGTGATTTAACAGATTGGGCTAAACAAGGAGTCTTATTATTAAATCCTATTTTGACCGTAGAAGATTCAAAACCTCTTTCCCATCAAAATATTGGCTGGCAAAATTTTACGGATGCTGCCATACAGCGCATCAATGAAAAAGAAGACGCAGTGGTCTTCTTATTGTGGGGATCTAAAGCAGGCGCAGTGCGTCGTTTTTTGAATAACCCAAATCATTTGGTCCTGACAAGTTCTCATCCAAGTCCATTAAGCGCTTATCGTGGATTCTTTGGCAATGGGCATTTTAAAAAATGCAACGAATTTCTCGTTGCACATGGTAAAGAACCAATTCACTGGTTTTAAATAAATTTCATCACAAAAATTAAGACAAAGAGTTATCATTTTAACTAATTATGCTAATGATAACTCTTTATTCTTAAACAATATGAAAAAACACTTTCATGCAGCTCCAAAAAAGGAGTAGATATCCTATACCTGTCTACTCTCATAAAAATCCTTCTATTCTTTTTCCAATGCCTTCAAAAAGCTTTCTAAAAATGGGGTTCCATCTTTATGTAAACCATATTCCCCCATGCGTATGCTTGGCTTTTTCTCTCCATGAAAATCACTGCCACAAGTAATTAACAAATTATGTTCTCTGGCAAATTGTTCATAGTATTCATTATGATAATCTTGATGATAGTTGCTGTAAGCTTCTAATCCATCAATACCACAGTCTAAAGCATACTGCAGACGTTCTTCCTGTTTATAAAATGTCTGATAAGGATGTGCAATGATCGCCAAGCCATTCACTTCATGAATCTTTTGTATCGTTTCTTTAAAATCCGGATTATATGCTTTTACATAAAGATCGCTGCCTGGCATACATTTGTCCCAAAAGAAATTGACCGGTGCCGGATCACTGCGCTTGCCACCGGGAATATAATCTTTAAAATCTTCGATATTCTGATAACGAGGATCCTGGAAGAGTCTTGTCATCATAATAAACCATGGATTGGTTCCATTGGCATCTCTGACTACCTTTTCTTCATCGATTTCTACTCCATATTTTTGCCGAAGTTTTTCAACTCTTTGATGAAATACACCATCATTCTTTTTTTGTATGTTTTCCTGTAACGTCTGAAAATAAGGATCATCCAAATTGATTCCATATCCTAATACATGTACATCATAATCTCCTAATAAGGTAGAACATTCGATGGCCGGTATTATTTGTATTCCTTCTTTTTTCCCTTCCACCATCATATCCGGAACACCTTTAACAGTATCGTGATCACTCAATGCCGCTACTTGAATGTCCGCCTTTTTTAACATCTGCACAAGCTCAGCCGGTGTAAATTGTCCATCACCACTTTGATTCGAATGCATATGTAAATCAAAATGAATCATCTCTTTCATCCCTTTCCTTCATTCTTTTCTATAATTTATGAAATGTCGCATATTCTATAAATCAAAGGCTTTCCCCAATACTTGAATGGCTTTTTCCTTATCTTGTGCGTCAATTGTCAATGAAATGGAGATTTCACTGGAAGTAATCATATAATAAGGAATATTGTTTTCACGTAATGTATTTAATACTTTCGAAGCAATTCCACTATGCGTTGATATTCCCAAGCCTACCAAGGAAAGCTTAATAAATCCGAGCATACGGGTAATTGGGTAATTCTGTCCTACTTTATCCATATTTTCCATGATCATACGACTTTGTTCTTCTGTACAATAGAAAGAGAAATTCGCCTTTCCTTCATCATCCAACTGCTGCGAAATTGTATCCAGGTTGATGTTTAGATCCGCAATCATTTGGAAAAGCTTTCCTAAAAAGACACCATCATTTTCAATGTGGCTGATACGCATGATCGCATAATCATCTTTTACACTTAAGCCTGTAATGGGCATATCTTCCAATTGTTTTGTATGTTCCATGATCCATGTTCCTCTCTTTTTTGAACCTTCCAATGCCTTTCCAAGATACAGCGGCACTTGATATTTACTGGCCAATTCTACACTGCGAGTTTCTAAGACGCCAGATCCGAGACAGGCCATCTGCATCATTTCCTGATAATTGACTTCTTTTAATCGTTTTGCCTTTGGATAGAGTCGCGGATCGATCGTATAAATGCCATTGACATCCGTATAGATATGACAAGCCCATCCTAATTTAGCGGCCAACGCTACTGCTGTAGTATCGCTGCCGCCTCTTCCCAATGTCGTAATTTCGCCATGTTCTGTAGCCCCTTGAAAACCGGCTACGACAACCACTTTTCCTTGTTCTAAATGCTTTTTAACATTGGTTAGATCGATATCCTTGATACGTGCGTGTGCATGATGATGACTGGTAATAAAACCACATTGATAGCCGGTCAGTGAAACAGCCGGTATGCCCAATGCATCAATAGCCATTGCCAATAAGGTAATTGTTCTTTGTTCACCTGTTGACAATAAAGAATCCAGCTCTCTTGTATTGATATGATCAGAAACCTGACTAGCCAGATCGATCAGTTTATTGGTCATGCCTCCCATGGCACTGGCGACAACAATCAAAGTATGTCCCGCTTCGCGCATCTCTTTTACATGCTTGGCAATCGCTTGTATTTGTTCTATGGAACCCACGCTTGTCCCACCGTATTTCTCCACAATATTCATAAGCAACACCCTTCAAAACGGATTTATTTTATCACTAGAAAAAAGAATGCACAATGAAATCATGCATTCTCCATTATGACTTTCTTAGAAAGTCCGGAAAGCTTTTTAATTCATTGGAAGATTTTCTGTATTATCTATACATACATCAATTCAAAGTTCAGTCTTTTTTGAAATTTGATCCGACTTTTTTTGGAAAAAATTTTATTTTTCGTTCATTTTTTCTTATGATATTACCAAGAAACAGGAGTACTTATGGACACAAAATATATTTTTGCGGATGCACTAAAAACATGTATGAAGAAATCACCCTATGAAAAGATTACTGTAAAAGATATTACAGATACTTGTAATCTATCTCGTCAGACATTTTACCGACATTTTTTAGATAAACAAGATTTGGTTAACTGGTATTTTGATAAGATCCTACAAGAATCCTTTCAACATATGGGAGAAGGAAAGACGATTTATGAAGCTTTGTTTAAGAAGTTTACTTTTATCCTTCAGGAAAAATTGTTTTTTAGAGCCGCTTTTCAAAACGATGATCAAAATAATTTAAGAGATCATGATTTTGAACTGATTTTATCTTTTTACACAGATCAAATCCAGAGTAAAACAGGGATGCCTTTATCTTCTATTTTAAAGTTTCAATTGGAAATGTATTGTCAGTCTTCTATATACATGACGGTAAAATGGTTATTGGAAGATACACCAATTTCTCCGGATGCACTGGCAAGCCAGCTATGTGATGCGATGCCACCGGAAGTCAAGAAAGCTTTTGTTTCCATTGATTTATTATAATGTGACACTTTCCTCATTCTGTAACTTATCTTTTTAAACATAAATCGTTACAATTGAATTGATAAAGCGCTTACAGAAAAGGAGAAAAACACTATGTCAAATCGAATTATGTTAAATGAAACATCGTATCATGGTTCTGGTGCCATCCAGGAAATTGCCAATGAAGCCAAGGCAAGAGCTTTTAAAAAAGCTTTGGTCTGCTCCGATCCGGACTTGATTCAATTCAAAGTCACAGAAAAAGTTACCAATGTATTGGATGAAGCAGGATTGGAATATGAAATCTTTTCAGATATCAAACCGAATCCAACGATTGAAAATGTACAAAACGGTGTAAAAGCTTTTAAAGAAGCTAACGCCGATTACATCATTGCCATTGGTGGAGGTTCTTCTATGGATACATCTAAAGCCATTGGAATCATCATTGCCAACCCGGAATTTGAAGATGTACGAAGCTTAGAAGGAACTGCTGCCACTACTAAACCTTGTGTTCCTATTATCGCCGTTCCGACAACAGCCGGAACCGCTGCCGAAGTTACCATCAATTATGTTATTACCGATGTAGAAAGAAAAAGAAAATTCGTTTGTGTAGATCCACACGATATGCCGGTCATTGCCGTTGTAGATCCTGATATGATGTCTACAATGCCTAAAGGTCTAACCGCTTCTACAGGTATGGATGCATTGACGCATGCGATTGAAGGTTACACGACAAAAGCTGCCTGGGAAATGACAGATATGTTCCATTTAAAGGCCATTGAAATCATCAGCCGTTCTTTACGCAGTGCGGTAGCCAATGAAAAAGAAGGACGTGAAGGTATGGCTTTAGGCCAGTATATCGCCGGTATGGGATTCTCAAACGTTGGACTAGGAATTGCCCACTCTATGGCTCATACGCTGGGTGCAGTTTATGATACACCACATGGTGTTGCCTGTGCAATGATGCTGCCGATCGTTATGGAATATAATGCCGATTGTACACAAGAAAAGTATCGTGAAATTGCTCGTGCCATGGGTGTTAAAAATGTCGATTCCATGACACAGGATGAATATCGTAAAGCAGCCGTGGATGCGGTACGTCAGTTATCACAGGATGTAGGCATTCCACAAAAACTGGAAGCTTTAAAAGAAGAAGATCTTGATTTCCTTGCCCAATCGGCTTATGCCGATGCCTGTGCTCCGGGCAATCCAAAAGATGCCAGCATTGAAGATCTAAAAGCGTTATTTAGAAAATTAATGTAATCTCTATAGACAAAAGTGCATCCAAACGCCGGATGCACTTTTGTTGTAATATCTATTTGTATAACTTTTTCCCCAAAGAAAAATTAAACCGGGCAATCTGTTCTTTTCCTGTTTCGATGGCAATTTTTGCCAGTTCTTTTACATTTTTGACAAATGCCCGAGTCAGATTGATCTCAACCAACATGCCTAAATTCACACCGCCAACGACTTCTTATTTTTGATAAGAAATGCCTATTTTTACTGCTGTTTTAAAAGGAATACCTCCGATAAGATCACATAAAACAAGGATTTCATCACACGTTTTAAGAACATTGAGTGCATCTATCATCTTATTAAATATATCCTCTAGAAAATCACTTTCTCTATAATCAATCGGTACATAATTTTCAGGCACGCAAACAATTTGTCTTAAACTGTTTGTTAAGCCAGTTGCGAAAATCCCGTGACCTGTTACAATCAATCCAATCTTTTTTTCTTTTGTTTTCATTCCACTTTATCAGTTGGCTGAATCGCATCATAGCCTGTTTCTTTTGTACGAATACGATATGCGGATCGAATTTCATAACTAAATATTTTTCCATCCCCTATTTCTCCGGTATAGGCTGCTTTTGAAATCACATCAATGATCTTCTTTTCCCATTCCGGAGAAGATACAACGATTTCAAATTTGATCTTTTGCTGCATCTGCAGATCTACTTTTACCCCTCTGACTACTTCATTGTATCCTTTTTGAATACCGCAACCCATCACCTGATAAACCGTTAAACCCCTGACTTCAATTTCATTTAAAGCCGTTTTGACATCTTCAAAAGCTTCTTCACGCACGATGGCTTCTATTTTAATCAGCATATCGATCCTCCTTAATCAAATCCATTAAAACTTGGATAAGCTTGTTCTCCATGCATCGAAGCATCCATACCTATGGCTTCTTGTTTAGCTGTGGCTCGAAGTGGCACAAAGCATTTTACGATAAAACCACAAATCAAAGTCCCTGCTACAGCAATCAGGATCGTTATCACGATACCCTCCAGCTGAGCTGCAAAGAGCTCTGTTTGTCCAAAAAATAAACCGTTCCACTGTGCGACATCATTGATGCTTGTCATACCAAATAAACCGGTAGCAATACCGCCCCAAATACCGCCTAAGCCATGACAGCCAAACGCATCCAGCGAATCATCAATCTTACATTTTGATTTAACCAGCTTGACCCCAAAATAACAGATAGGACTTACGAATGCATCAATGATGAAAGAAGCCCAAATCGGAACAAAGCCGGCTCCCGGTGTAATGGCAACAAGTCCGACCACAAGACCGGTAGAGGCTCCAACCAAAGTCGGTTTTCCATCTACGATCACATCAATCAACATCCACGACAACAAAGCACTCGCCGAAGCAATGGCACTGGTCATAAAGGCATGGGCCGCTAAACCATTGGCTCCTAGTGCACTTCCGGCATTAAAGCCATACCAGCCAAACCATAATAAAGTCGCGCCTAATACCACAAAAGGGATATTGTGTACACGATAAGCCACCTGATCATACCCTTTTCGCTTTCCAAGCCATATGGCCAATACGAAGGCTGTAATGCCTGAACTGATATGCACAACATTTCCGCCGGCAAAATCAACAGAACCTAAGGAAACAATAAATCCATTTTCACCCCAAACCATATGAGCCAGTGGATAATACACAAGCAATGACCATAAAGCTACAAAAAGAAACAATGCCTTAAAGTTCATCCTTCCTACTAACGCTCCGGTAAATAATGATCCCCCGGCCTAGCCGGGGG
>NZ_JAXKBY010000071.1:0-5349 GCF_036552745.1 Faecalicoccus sp. | reverse complement strand
ATCATTGATCTCACCCTCAATCGTTGCCCTGTATGTTTTTTCCTGTCCGTTTTCATTAATATAGGCAATCACACAGACATAACGAGCAGTCTTGATTTTTCCTTTAACCGCATCGATGATTGCCTGATTTTTGATCGCATAATCGGTATCTTCGCCCATAAAACGTGCTGAATACACACCCGGCCTTTTATCCATCGCATCCACTTCGATTCCACTGTCATCACTGATCACAGGCTCTTTTAAAACCTGATATAAGCTACGTGCCTTGATCAAGGCATTTTCTTCAAATGTCTTACCATCTTCTACAATTTCAATCTTCTTATTAAGATCTTTTAAGCATTTTACATTGGCCTTTCCTTGCAGCATATTTTGAAACTCTTCTACTTTATGCATATTGGAAGTCGCAATCCATATTGTTTTCATTTTTATCACCACAAGCATTATAGACAAAAAAAGAGCTCAAATCAATTTGAACTCTTTATACGTGCATAGCTTCTAAGATTACATCGCCCATAGCTTTAGTACCCACTTTTTTCATACCTTCCGTATAAATATCCTGCGTACGATATCCGGCATCCAAAACATGATGTACCGCCTGTTCAATGCACGAAGCTTCCTTTTCCATATCAAAGCTGTATCGAAGCATCATCGCTGCGCTTAAAATACAGGCAATGGGATTTACGATATCCATACCGGCAATATCGGGTGCCGAACCATGGATCGGTTCATATAAGCCTCTTGTGCCATCCCCTAAAGAACTGCTGGGGATCATACCGATGGAACCCGTGATCTGACTGGCTTCATCACTTAAAATATCACCAAACATATTTTCTGTGACGATCACATCAAACTGGCTGGGATCTTTACAAATCTGCATAGCACAGTTATCCACAAACATCTCACTGTATTCTACATCCGGATAATCTTCTTTGATCGACTGTAAGACTTTACGCCATAAACGAGATGTATCCAGGACATTAGCCTTATCAACCAGACAAAGTTTCTTACGCCGTTTTTGTGCCATTTCAAAACCAATGCGTCCAATTCGTTCGATCTCATGCCAGCTGTATGGCATAGTATCCACAGCTTTTTCTTCCTGATCTTCTATAAATGTTTCGTGCTTTCCAAAATAAACGCCACCAATCAACTCGCGCACAACCACAAAATCAATGCCTTTATCCACGATTTCCTTTTTTAATGGAGAAGCATCAGCCAACTGCGGCCATAAAGTAGCCGGACGATTATTTGAATAAAGCTTCATGCCGGCTCTTAGCTTCAATAATCCTTTTTCCGGTCGCTTTTCACCTGGCAAGCCTTCCCATTTAGGGCCGCCGATAGCCCCCAACAAGACGGAATCACAGGCTAAACATTTATCCAGTTCGTGCTGCGGCATGGGCTCTCCATATTTATCAATGGCAGCACCACCCATATTGATTTCTTCAAAGGTAAAGTGATGCGAAAACAATGTTTCAATTTTTTGTAGCACACGCAACGCTTCCTGCACAATTTCCGGAGAAGAACCATCGCCTCGAATTACACCGATTTTCTTTTCCATACGCTTATTTCTCCTTAAGGCTGGCCATCAAGCCACCTTTGTCAATAATGTTTTGAATAAATGACGGAAACGGCTGTGCCTGCCATTCTCTGTTCTGCGTGAGATCTTTGATGACCCCGGTGTTAAAATCCACCGTTACTTCATCACCAGCCTGGATCTGATCGGCTGCTTCTTCACATTCCAGAATCGGAAGTCCAATATTAATGGCATTGCGATAGAAAATGCGGGCAAAGCTTTTGGCAATGACCACACTGATACCACACGTCTTGATGGCAAGTGGCGCATGCTCTCTACTTGATCCACAGCCAAAGTTGTATCCAGCCACCATAATATCCCCACTCTGTACTTTTTGTACAAAGGAAGTATCGATATCTTCCATACAATGACTGGCCAATTCTTTGGCGTTGGGTGTGTTTAAATATCGTGCTGGTATGATGACATCGGTATCGACATTATCCTTATATTTAAATACGGTTCCTTTTGCGTTCTCCATCGATTATACCTCCCTTGGATCTGTAATATACCCAGTCAACGCACTGGCTGCAGCCGTATATGGGCTGGCTAAATAAACTTCACTGGATGTATCACCCATACGTCCGACAAAGTTTCGATTGGTCGTGGATACACAACGCTCATTTTCAGCTAAAATACCCATATATCCACCTAAACAAGGTCCACAGGTTGGCGTGGAAACCACACAACCGGCATCAATAAAACTTTCCGTATAACCCCGACGAAGACATTCTTTATAAATAGCCATCGTAGCCGGAATGATGATCACACGTACATCCGGTGCCACTTGTTTTCCATCAAGGATCTGATAAGCAGCTTCCATATCTTCCAAACGACCATTGGTACAAGATCCAATTACAACCTGATCAATCTTAATATTCTTTCCTTCTTTAGCCAAATGTGTATTTTCCGGTAAATGCGGATAGGAAACAGTCGGTTCCAAAGAAGAAAGATCAATTTCAATCGTTTTGATATACGAAGCATCATCATCCGCTTCATACACCTTCCATGGTCTTTGTGATCGCCCTTCCATATATTGTATGGTGATATCATCCACCGGGAAAATGCCGTTTTTGGCACCAGCTTCAATCGCCATATTACAAATACACAAGCGATCATCCATGCTTAAAGAAGAAACACCTTCCCCACAGAATTCTAAAGAACGATACAAAGCGCCATCCACACCGATCAAGCCAATCAAGTGTAAGATCACATCTTTTCCGGAAACAAAAGGAGATAATTTACCTTTTAAAACGACCTGAATGGCTTCCGGTACTTTAAACCAGGCTTTTCCGGTAGCCATACCCGCTGCCATGTCCGTCGAGCCAACACCGGTACTAAAGGCACCCAAAGCTCCATACGTACATGTATGAGAATCGGCACCGATAATACAATCCCCGGCCGTTACGATCCCCTGCTCCGGTAAAAGAGCATGTTCAATTCCCATCTTTCCCACATCAAAGAAATTCTTGATGGAATGTTTATGACAGAAATCACGACAAGTCTTTGACTGTTTAGCCGCTTTGATATCTTTATTAGGAACAAAGTGATCCAATACGACATTGATCTTTTCTTTATCATATACGCTATCAAATCCAGCCTTTTCAAATTCCTGAATGGCTACCGGCGTTGTGATATCATTTCCCAACACACCATCCAAATCGGCCATGATCAAGTGGCCGGCTGTTACTTCCTCTAATCCGGCATGGGCTGCCAGAATCTTTTGTGTCATTGTCATTGCCATAGTTTAATCCTCCTGCGGCTTATTGTTGATAGCCGAAACTAGTGCCTTGATACCGGAACGAATAATATCGGTATCCAAACCGGCACCCCAGCTGGTAGAACCATTTTTCCACTTCAAACCGATATAGCTGACAGCTTGTGAGCCACTGCCCATATCTTCCAACGAATGCTCGGTATAGGTTTCTAAGGCATAGCTGTAACCCATTTCCAGTTTGATGGCATTGCTGACGGCATCTAAACGACCATTTCCCTTGGCACTGCATTCATGCATCTGTCCATCTTTTTCAATACTCAACATGGCGGTAATATTATTTCCCTTTTGTTGAATATAATGTGCTTCTACGATGTGTAGCGGCATCATCTTGTTACAATATGTCTCATTAAAGACTTGATAAATTTCCTCCGGTTTTAACTCCTTGTGATTTTTATCACTGATATCTTTAACGACGTATCCGAAATCTTCACGCATCTTAGGCGGCAAATGGAATCCGTGACTTTCTTCCAGAATATACCCGATTCCACCTTTTCCACTTTGTGAATTTACACGAATCACATCCGCATCATATGTACGTCCCACATCCGTTGGATCGATTGGCAAATACGGACAGTTCCATTGATGTTGTTGATGGACTTTTCGATAGTGCATACCTTTGGCAATTGCATCCTGATGCGATCCGGAAAAAGCCGCAAACACAAGACTGCCGGCATAAGGCTGACGATCGTTGACCTTCATTCTTGTGACACGCTCATACACTTCACAGATGTGCGGCATATTCGAGAAATCCAGTTTGGGATCGACTCCATGCGAATACATGTTCATGGCTAATGTAATCGCATCCACATTTCCGGTACGTTCTCCATTTCCAAATAAACAACATTCTACACGCTGTGCCCCAGCCAACAAAGCCAGCTCGGTATCTGCTACACCGGTTCCCCGATCATTATGCGGATGTGTCGATAAGATAACCGCATCACGATATTTCAAACGATCTGAACAATATTCGATCTGATTGGCATACACATGCGGCAAGCTCATCTCCACTGTTACCGGTAAATTGATGATCATCGGTCGATCCACTGTTGGCTGCATCACATCCAAAACCGCGTTACAAACTTCCAAAGCGTAATCTGGTTCCGTTCCTGTAAAAGATTCCGGAGAATACTCAAACAGGAAATTTCCTTCATATTCTTCGGATAACTTCTTGACTAACTTAGCACCTTCTACGGCAATTTGTTTGATCTCTTCTTTTGATTTTTGGAAAACTTGTTCTCTTTGTGCCACACTCGTTGAATTATAGAAGTGAATTACTGCACGAGGTGACCCTTTGACTGCTTCAAATGTCTTTCGAATAATATGATCACGACACTGTGTCAATACTTGTACTGTTACATCTTCCGGAATCATATTTCTTTCAATGATCGTTCGCAAGAATTCATACTCCGTTTGACTGGCAGCCGGAAAGCCTACTTCGATTTCCTTAAACCCGATTTCCAGTAACATCTGATAAAACTCAAGTTTTTCTTCCAAAGACATCGGTACAATCAATGCCTGGTTTCCATCTCTTAGATCAACTGAACACCAGGCCGGTGCCTTTTCAATGTGATCCTTTTTGACCCAGCGATATTCATTTTCCTTTGGTGGATAATAACCTGGGGCATACTTACTTGCATCCATCATGTTTTCAATCTCCTTTAACCAATAAAAAGTCCTCATCCCCAAGGACTTATGCCTTGAGAGACGAGGACTATAACGCCATAGTTTCCCGCGGTACCACTCTCATTGTCACAAACTAGTAACCACTCATTACAATCAGCTAATGCGAATTGTTTTCTCCTGATAACGGTGAGTTTCCGTCTTTACTTACTTGTTTCAGTAAAGCTGCTCAAGGGTGAGTGTGTCAAAAAGATATTTACGATTTTTCACCAGCCAATCGCTCTCTTAAAAACATCATTTTTTGACAGCTCCCTGTCATCGCGTTTTTTAACTTAGTTGAAGTATATCAACAGTATTCAAAGATTTCAACACCAAAATGTAACTT
>NZ_JAXKBY010000070.1:0-11932 GCF_036552745.1 Faecalicoccus sp. | reverse complement strand
ACCATTGACCTGAGGTAACCAATCCACGAATAACAGAGTGGCCAATCACCGATAATTCTGACAAGAAGTTTCCTGTCTAATATCCTTGATTTTAAAAAAAGTGACGATAATCAAAGAAGTGAATATTTCCACTTGACAATTGTCATTTCATAACAGAAAGGAATTTTATGAAAACAAAAAATGCGTTTACCCTTTTAGAAATGATGATCGTATTATTGATCATCACCATCATTCTTTTGATCACATTGCCAAATATTACACAAAAAGAAACGATCATTCGTGAAAAGGGCTGTAAATCTCTTTTAAGTGTCATTGATTCACAAATCTTACTGTATCAAATCGAAAATGATGAAGTGCCTTCCATTCAAGATTTGATCAATGATGGGTATCTGAAAGAAGAACAAGCCAAATGTCCAAACGGAAAGTCTGTGGAGATCATCAATGGACAAGCCACCAGTCAATAATGCCTTTACCTTGATGGAAGCTCTATTAACGCTTCTGATCATAAGCTTGTTGACACTGATCAGCTTAAAGCCTTCTATTTCTCATCTGGAATACTTCTCTCGAAAAATGGCGGCTTATTCTGTTTTGACTCAGGAAAAAGCGTTTATCGCAAAAGAGAACAAAGATGTGCGTATCGAAAAAGACAGAGCTTACTTTGCGGATATCGAATTTCAATATCCACCGTCCATCTCTTGTACACCATTTGCGTTTCACTACAATGCCAAAGGTAATATTTCCCAGGCACATACCATTCAGTGTACAGACAAAGACCGTACCATCCACTTGATCTATCAATTAGGAAGCGGGCGTGTTCGCATTGAATAAAAACGGATTTTTAATGACAGAAGCATTGTTTGCCCTCTTTATTATACTTCTGTGTATCAGTCTTTTATGGAACAACATAGAGATAGTATTCAATAGTAAAGGATGGATCATCGATGAAAAGATCAATAAAGAATGGTTTTACCATGATTGATGCCCTTTTATCTTTGCTTGTTTTCAGTATCGTTACTTTATGCATACTTGTCTTTTTACAGACTTGTCTAAAAATGTTAAACATGGATATGCTTCAACAGGAACAAATGGCTGTGATCCAACTTCGAGAAATCCTCTCTCTTTCCAAGGATATCGAAGTACAAAGTCATGAATTAACGATGAACTATAAACATGAATCGATCTGGATCGGCCAGGATAAAGATCGACTTGTCAAAAAAGAGGGATATGAAATTCTTATGGAAGGAGTTAAAAATGTTGCGTTTTATCAACAAGATGAAGAAATTTTTTTATCCTATTCAAAGGCAGACAAAGAATACAACGTACAGATCTATTAACGGTTATATCAGCTCAGGGGCTCTGGTCTGTTTCTTTATTCTGTTGCAGGTGACAAGCCTGATCAGTTTATATCTGTTAGATCATGCCTATCTGATAGAGGCCAACAAACAAAGTACGATCGATCTTTCCTGTATTTCTTATGCCAAAGCTATGATCCAGCATAACCAAAGAATTCGTCAGTGTCATTTTGATTTAAAGGATTTGATTCTGGAAAAGAGTGAAGTGATAAACGATGTGTTGGTGACGTTTCGTGATGAAAATACATTTATTGATTGTATGTATGGAAAAAAAGAAAAGAAAGTCCACATGCGAATTTATTATGATACCCAGGGTATCTTCGACATGGACTTTCTTTAAAGATCATAGATGCTTCATTTCGTAGCTCCACTGTTTTTCAAAACCGATGGTTGTAGCCAGGCCGTGCCCCGGATATACCGGTAGATCATCTTCCAGAGCTGCCAGTTTGCGCAAAGACTCTTTCATCTGCATGACGCTGCCTGTTGGAAGATCCATTCTTCCGATAGAGCCTTGAAACAGGGTATCTCCGGAAAACAAATGATTTTCTATACGAAAACAACAGGAACCGCAAGTATGACCGGGCGTATGATAAACATCGATATCAAATTTTCCGATCGAAAGCTTGCCTTCCTGAATTCCGATTGCCTTGGAATGACAAACGATCGTTTCATAAAATGATAAAGAAGCATTCAACGCCGGATCCTGTAAAAAAGAAACTTCACTTTGATGAACATAAACCGGTACCGAATACGTTTCTGTGATCGAATCAACACCCTTGATATGATCAAAGTGAGCATGTGTCAGTAACACCGCTTCCAAATGTAAATGATTCTGTTCTAAAAAAGGCTGAAGATCCAACACATCGCCGGGATCGATTACCAGACAAGAATCTTCCTTGACCACCACATAACAATTTGCCTGCACCATTCCTAATGGATATGTATAAATTTCTATCATGATCTGCTAGTAAAAAAGACCGATGATCCGGTCTTCTTTATTTCTTCTCCTTATGATCCGTTTTTTGATTACATTTTGGACAATATTTTTTAATTGTCATACGTTCAGGATGTTTCTTTTTATTTCGAGTTCCGATGTAGTTTTCTTCTCCACAAACAGAGCATTTAAATGTAATACGATCTCTCATGGACTGTCCTCCTTAACAAATATGCGAATGAATTGTATCATATATATTTTTTTGGTGCAAGAAGATTATTGATCCTGCGGATACAATTCAAAATATGTCTGTAAAACCTCCGGCATCACGTTATAAACACAGATGTTGCTTTTGAGGTTTTGTGTATTTTCCGCACTGGTCGGTGCCGAGCAGGCAAACGCAACACTAGGATTCTCATAGGGTGCATAGCCGACAAAGTTAGCGGTCGTCGCATCTCCAACTTCAGCCGTACCGGTTTTTCCCGCAACATCCTGTGATAACGCATTGATCTGGGTTCCACAGTTTTCGTCCGTAACACAAGCTCTAAATCCTTGTTGAATCCGTGAAAGCGATTCTGTATTGGACAAGGTTGATTTAAGCTTGACTGGATATTCTTCGACGATGTTTTGACTGTTGCTTTCGGTTACACGATCCATCATATGGATCTGATACATGCTGCCGGAAGTCGCAATCACCGAAACATATTGTAACAGCTGCAGCGGCGTGTACATATCCAACTGGCCAATGGAATAGTTTAATGTCATTCCCGGCAAATTACCAAAGCCCATATAGCCGCTGACTTCACCCGGTGCATCCACACCGGTCACATTTCCTAAACCAAAGCGTGAAAAATAACTGCGCATTTTATCTAAAGTCTGACCCACATCTTCCATAACTAAAGGCTGGCCTTCTTCATAGGTTGCTCCACCTAAACGAATGGCGATGTTAAACATATAAACGTTACTGGAAACCGACAAAGCCTGTATATCGTTGACAAGGCCGTGATTTTCATACGAACCAAATTCCTCACCGCCGATATTCATGATCGCATCGTTAATAACTTCTCCAGGCTCTACTACACCTTCACTTTGTCCCATATACAAAGTCGCTCCTTTGATACAGGAACCTGGATTGACTAAAGAAACATAGTTACCGGAGGCAAAATATGTCATTTCTTTAGTTTCCAGATCCATCGTATAGCCGGACATGGCCAAAACACCACCTGTCGTTGGATCCATCATACAGGTAAATAAGCTGTTGAATTCCTCACGGCCTTCCGTTCCGCCTTCACGCTGTAAGACCGTTTTGAGCGTATTATCGAGCTTTTCCTGCAGTTCTATATCAATCGTTAAATACAGATCCAAGCCTTTTTGCGCAGAACGAGTAACTTCCTTATGAGCCAATCCATTTGAGTCATATGTTACAACCGATTCTTCACTGACGCCGGACAGATAGTCATTGTAGTAAAGCTCTAAACCGGAGGCCCCTACCGGTGAATTATACTGAAAGCCCCTTTGCAGGTAATAATCTACATTTTCGCTGGGAAGACCTTGCGTGCTTGTCGTCACCGTTCCCAGTACATCGGATAATGTTTCACCATATGGATACTCTCGTTTCCAACCCCCAAAATCGACATCAAAGCCCGGGAATTCTGTTTTATGTTCAACTAGATAGGCAACATCATCATCACTGATATCCTCCAGAATGACATTCTGTAAAGAGGAAGAATTCACTGTTGTCATACGACTGTAAATCACATAGGTTGCCTTTTCTTTATTCGAAAGTTCATCGATATCTTCATCGGTGATTCGTTCATACAAAAGTTGTGTTTGTTTGGAGGATGTCATAGACCCATTTTGAATACTGTTCCATTCCGATTCACTGAATAGATGCCGACATCCATAATGTGGATCATCCGTGTCCAATAAAAAGGTATAGGCAATATACGCGTTCTTTAAATCCGAAGATGAAAATTCATCTGCTTTGACATCAAATACCGAAACAATTCGATTGGCGTACAATAAATAATCATCCGTTGTCATGTTGTTGGGCGATGTATAGACGATATTGTGGCTGACCGTAGTTTTCGCAAGCACATTGCCATTCGTATCGAATATCTGACCTCTAGGCGCACTGATATATTGTGTAACACTGGTATAATCATTTGTCAGTTGCGTATAGCGTTCATTGGAAAAGACTTGTATATAAACGAGCCTAAAAAAAATGATCAAAAAGAAAACCGTCACCAGACTGGCAAAACCGATAATACGTCTGGATATGACCTGATCTAAGGGCGCATCCAACCCTTGATGAAAGAAACGCAAGATCCTTTTCCTGATGTTTTTAAAAAACTGGCGCATGCAATCCCCCTATCTTGTATCATTTAATCACATTTGTCAGGTTTTGTCACTTGTTCTTCTTTCGGGAAGCTTATATACTTTCAAGTAGGAGTGATCAAAATGAAAAGAAATCAGACTCGTTCTGTACAAGTAAAAGATTTAGTTTTAGGCGGAAACGACCATGTATATATTCAATCCATGTGCAATATCAAGACCTCACATGTAAAAGAAGTGATCGAACAAATTTTAGAATTGGAAGCGATGGGCTGCGAAATCATTCGTGTCAGCTGTATGGATCTAAACGATGCCAAAGCTATTGAAGAAATCGTATCGAATATCCATATTCCACTAGTAGCCGATATTCACTTTGACTATCGACTCGCTTTAGCATGTATTGATGCCGGAGCGAATAAAATTCGCTTAAATCCGGGAAATATCGGTGCCCGGGAAAATGTAAAAGCCGTGGTCAAAAAATGTAAAGAAAAACATATTCCGATACGAATTGGCATCAACAGCGGTTCTTTGGAAAAAGAGATTCATCAAAAATATGGAAAACCTACAGCACAGGGAATGATGGAAAGTGCACAAAAACATGTTCAGATTTTAGAAGATCTTCATTTCTATGATACGGTACTTTCCTTTAAATCCAGTGATCCCCTTTTATGTATCGAAGCCTATAAAAAGGCCTCGGAAATGTTTGACTATCCTTTACACTTAGGGGTTACTGAAGCCGGAACCATGATGACCAGTGCTATCAAAAGCACATTAGCTTTAGGAAATCTTCTATTGGATGGTATTGGCAATACCATTCGTATCAGTGTAAACGGTGCCCCGCAAAAAGAAATTCCCATCGTTAAAGAGCTTTTAAAATCGTGTAACTTGATTCAAAATGTACCGAATCTAATTGCCTGTCCGACATGTGGTCGTACACAATGGGATATGGAGCCAGTCGTCAACGAAATTGAACAATACCTGCAGACCGTTCATAAAAATATTACCGTAGCCATCATGGGATGTGCTGTCAATGGGCCCGGTGAGGCAAAACATGCGGATATTGCCATTGCCGGCGGTAAAAATGAAGGTCTTTTAATCAAAAAGGGAGAAATCATCGAAAAGATTCCGCAGCAGGAAATGGTACAACGCTTAAAACAGGAAATTGAAGCCTTCTAACACAAAAAGCCGGAAAACTCCGGCTTTTTACATCTTATTCACTTTTATAGGCTTTAAGCCATGCGATTTCTTCTTTGTAAGGCGGTTTACCATCGATATACGGTGTCTCCAAGATTTTCGTAATGGATTCCAGTTTAGGGTGATGAACGACCTTTGCCAACAAGGAATAACCGATATGTCCCTGATCAATATTGGCATGACGATCTTTGTGGGCACCCTTTTCATTTTTAGAATCATTAATATGCATGACTGCCAGTCTATCTAATCCTAATATCGCATCAAACTGGTTTAAAACGGCATCAAAATCCGAAAGATCGTACCCCGCATCATGAATATGACACGTATCCATACAGATTTTGATTCGTTCCTGTTTATGAATACCATCCAGGATCCAACGTAATTCCTCAAAGGTTCGCCCGATTTCACTGCCCTTGCCGGCCATTGTTTCCAAGGCGATACAAACATCGCTTTCATCCGCATCTAAAACTGCATTTAGACCGTTCTGAATGGATGCGATACCCGCATCCACGCCGGCTTTTAAGTGACTGCCGGGATGCAAAACTAATGTTTTTGCCCCCAGTGCATCCACTCGTTTTAATTCCTGCGATAAAAATTCGACACCAAACTGCGCAGTTTCCGGCTTGATGGTGTTGGCTAGATTGATCAGATAGGGTGCATGTACGATTACACGATCCATACAAAAATCATGCTTTGACATTAATTCCTTGGCTTCTTCAATTCGAAACTGATCTAATGAAACACGTCGGGTATTGCTGGGAGCACCTGTATAGATCATGCAGGCATTGGCTCCGTATGAAAGTGATTCTTCAATACTCCCCAAAAAATACTTCGGTGCCTTTAAGGATACATGTGATCCTAAATAGATCATGATTCAAACCTCTTCTGGCGTTGTTTTTCTTTGGCTCTTTCTTTTTTCTGACGTTGAATGTCCTTTTGAATGATTTCTCTTTTTCTCTTTCGTTTTAGCTTTTCAATTTCCTGACGCTGTTTCTTTTTATAATTTGGTTTTACCTTCTTTGCCTTTTTCGATACGATTTTTTCAATTTCCTGCTGCAGTGGATCTTTGGAACGCTTTCTTTTTTGACCAAATGGTTTGAGATCGACCCATTGTCCATGACGAATATCCTGATGTTCAAAAACGATTCCCTGATGCATCAGATCCTTAATCGCCGCCTCGTCTTTTTCATGATATAAGGCGTAACATACACCATCACGATTGGCACGACCGGTACGTCCGGAACGATGCACATAAAACTTTAGATCTTTTGGAAAACCACATGAAATAACATGGGTAATTCCCTCTAAGTCTATACCACGGCTGGCAATATCACTGGCAACGATATAGCTTTTTTTCTGTGACTGAATCGCTTTGATGGCCTGCATTCGTTCTCTGGATTCCAAATCACCATGAAGCTCTACCAGATCATATTGATGCTCTCTTAAAAAAGCGGCAATCTTGGCAGCTTCCTGATTGGTATTGGCAAAGATCAAACAGACATATGGATTGATATGGGATAGTACATCCAACAGCTTTTCTTCATAGCTTTTATGTTTACAAGGCACCAGAACATGACGAACATCGCTTTGGAAATTTTCACTATCTTCAATAGAAATCATAAAAGGATCAAACAAGTATTTCTTTAAAAATGGCTGTAAAGCTTCCGGTATAGTAGCGGAAAAAACCATCAGCTGTACTTTTTTATTCATTTTGGAAAGAATTTCATCGATATCTTCTAAAAAGCCAAATTCCAGTGTCATATCAGCTTCATCGATAATGACCATTTTGGCGGTATCCAGACGCAATGTATTTTCCTGAACAAACAAATCCTTCATACGTCCGGGCGTACCGATTACAATCTGTGGCTGTACATCAGAAACCTTACGATCCATCCCACCGGTCACAAGCTTTACACGTACACCAAAATGCGCTGCCAATTTCTTACAACGCTCATACAGCTGAAAAGCAAGTTCTCTTGTCGGTGTAGAGATTACCGCCTGTACCGCATCGACAGTCGGATCAACCTGCTCAAAAATAGCCATGAAAAAGGCATGACTTTTCCCGGAACCTGTACTGGAGATACCGATAAGATCTCTTATCTTATTTTTTCGATCCATCACTTGTTTTTGAATTGGCGTTAGTGTTTTAAAATGTTCTAACTCCATAATTTCCTTAACGACATTTGTATTTGACATGTTTATCACCTCAAAGCCAACTCATAATACCATAAAACATTTTTCAAAACAAACATCAAACGCTATAATAAAGAGTATGAAATATAAAGTCACAAAAGTAAAACCACAAGGATATTGCGGTGGAGTCCTAAAAGCGATTCAAACCGCAAAAGAATGTCGAAAACAAAATCCGGATATGACAATTACGATCTTGGGAAATCTGGTTCATAACAGCTATGTCAAAAAAGCGCTGCAGCTTTATGATCTTAAAACCATCGAAGATCCTTCTAAAACCAGATGGGAACTATTAGATCAGATATCGGAAGGAATCGTCATCTTTACAGCTCATGGAGTCAGTTCAAAAGTTGTCCAAAAGGCAAAAGAAAAAGGCTTACAGATTGTAGATGCCTCCTGTCCGTTTGTCTTACAGACACAAAGCATCGTCAAGGATAAGCTGGAACAAGGTTATACCGTTTTTTATATTGGAAAGAAAGGGCATCCCGAGGCTGAAGCCATTTATTCAACCAGTGATAAAGTGATCCTGATTGAAACGGGAAACGATATACCAATCAACATCCAGACTCCTATCTTTGTCACCAACCAAACCACCATGTCAGTATTGGAAATCAACACACTTTTCCAGGCAATTCGTAAAGTCTATCCGAATGCCCAGATCCATGATGAGATTTGTAATGCGACAAGAGTGCGGCAACAGGCGATATTGGATCTAAAGGACTCCGATGTAGATACGCTGATCGTGGTAGGTGATCCCACCAGCAACAACACCCAAAAGTTAGCCGCCATTGGAAAAACAGCCGGCATCCAAACTGTACTACAAGTTCAGGATCTGCAGCAGCTTGATGCAACATCCATTCAAGAGTCCAAGCATATTGCCATCACCAGCGGAGCAAGTACACCAACGTATCTAATGGAACAGATTTATTCCTATCTCTGTCAATATCCATGTCAAAAAGAAGACATTGATTTACATAAAATTCTCGACTGAGATTAATGCAACAGGAGAACATGCAGGTTTGAAAAACAAAACTGGCAAAAATCTTCTTTTACACCGCTTCAAAGCGACTCCAAAATTGTTGGCGTCGTTTTTTATTTTCCAATGTTTTCAGAACTATGATTCATATGTAACATGTACATGATATCTATTGTGCCCTACACCAAATCCTGTTGTCCGTACTCCTCTGCCATTAGCTTAATATAATTTTTCAATATACACACGATGACTCACTTTTTTGTTTTGGCATGTTCTTCCCAATGCCAAGCGAATCTTAAATTAAGAAAAGGAGCTGAACAGCTAAACGCTGATCAACTCCCACCTTCTCTAAATCATTTTGGGGTATCGATTACTCACTGGAATTCCGAAAAAGTAAATCCATTAAGACCAATTTAACATTTTCTTTGTCTTAAGAGCATCTTAAGAAATTCCCCTGTTGCAACTCTGGATGTTGTCTATTTCTTTGTTTTCTTTCTGCGCCATCCAGCGACAAGTCCTGTGCCCGATGCCAGTAAGGCAGCCGCACTTCCAAACAGCGGCATGGAAACCGATGTCTTTCTTCCCTTGTCTTTCTTAGACGGGATCGGTTCGTTGCCAAAATCAGGCAGGGCCAGTTCTGAAGTGGTTCGGATTCGAACTTCTCTTGTCAGGCCGGATTTTGTATAGCCTGCAATCGTCTGCATTTCCTTTAATGTATAATCGCCATAAGCCACATCCCTAAATACGACCTGACCGTCTTTGTCACTTGTGGATGTATAGACACATTCATCGTTTTGATATAATCCGAAGACAACACCTTCCAATCCTTTTTTCGTCTTCGCATCCACTTTTTTAAAGACGACGTCTGCCTTGATCTTTGTATTGACAATGGTGCCAAGATCAATGACTTGATCCTGCTGCTCAATATCGGCATCCCATGTCGCCTCATTAAACTGATAGCCTTCCGGTGCTTCCATTTCTTTTACAGTGTAGCTTCCGTAAGGAATCTTGTCAAATGTGACAACACCCTCTTCATCGGTTTTAGCCGTTTGATAAGGTGTTTCTCCTTCTTTAAGGAATAAACCAAAGACAACATCCGATAATGGCTGATGGGTATCGGCATGCACCTTCTTCAGCGTTATGGATCCTTTCTTGATCTCATTTTGGATCGTTCCCAGATCAATACGCTTTCCTTCTTCATCCATGTGGATCTCCATGGATCCTGTCCACAGATTATGCGACTCCAGGGTTGCAATCTCTTTTAAGACATAGTCTCCATATTCTACATCTTTAAATGTCAATGTTCCCTTTTCGTCTGTTGTTTCCTGAAAAACCGGTTCATCCGATGCATTTGTAAACAGTCCAAAGGTAACACCTTCCAGTGGCTGTCCAGTATCCGCATCCACTTTCGTCAAGGTCACCGATCCCTTTTTAATCGGATTGACCATCGTTTTAGCTTCTACCGTCTGACCGTCGGTATCGATCGTGACCGTCTGTTCATCTGTTACTACATTGTAGGCAGCCAGACCTTTGGTCTCTTTCAGCGTATAGGTTCCATATTTTACATTCTTAAAGGTTGCCACACCTGAAGCATCACTTGCGGCTGTGGCGACAACTCGATCTTCCTGCAGAAGACTGAATTCCACACCCTGAAGTGGTTGATCTTTCTCATCGGTCTTCTTGACTGTGACAGTACCCTCAATCTTCTTATTTTCCACCGTTCCCAGATCGATGACCTGATTCTCTTCAAGGATGGAAGCCTCTTTACTCCAGTTATTGGCTGCATAGCCCTCCAGAGCCCCCGTTTCTTTAACAACGTAGTCTCCATATTCCACCTTCTCGAAGGTCACCACACCATCCGCACCGGTTGTTTGGGTCTGTATTGGCTGCTCTTCCCCTTTTTTATACAGGGAGAAGGCAACGCCTGATAAAGCCACTTTTGTCGAGGCATCGATTTTCTTTAAAGTGATGGAGCCCTGGATCAGGGAATCCTTTACAGTGAAGACACTGTTGAAAGTCTCGGAATCCGTGACTTCAATCGTACTGGAAGCCGCTTTCGTATAGTTGTCCGGTGCTTTGGTCTCTGTCAATGTATATGTTCCAAATGGTACATTGTCAATAACAGCTTTTCCTTCTTCATCCGTTGTAATCGTATAAGAAATCTCTTTATTTTCCGTATTCTGTAATGTGAAGGTCGCACCAGCCAGTTTTTTATTTACATCCCCGGCATCCACCTTTTCTATGGTGATTGTACGACCGTCCGAATAAATGGCACCGTTGCGGATGGCACTGTTTCTGGAAGGTTCCAGAGTAAAGGCATAAGTACTTCCGACATTTTGATTTACGGATTCAATATTGTCTGCACGAATATCATTGGCATTTCCCTTTTGCGGGAAGGTATAGACTGTCTTTTTGGTAAAGTCTACACGATAGTTTCCACGCTGATATACGTCAAAATCATACGTTCCATCACTGGTCGTTTTCGCTTCAATGACGTTTCCATCTAAATCTTTGGCCGCAACCCACTGTCCGTTTTCCTCTTTCATCAAAACAACTTTGGCACCGGAAACCTTTGGTTCCTGATCATCCATCGTTCCATTTTGATTCTTGTCAATAAAGAAAGTTCCCTTGACATTGTATTTTGTCACATGCAGTGCCGTTTGATTCGATTCATTATATCGTTTGCCGTCTGTGGATAAGGCAATCGAATTGATGGCTTTTTTATCAATCAATGCTTTATCAGCAGGCACCCGAATCGGCAGAAGCAGATTCACCCGTTCTCCCGGCTGCATCTGATTTCCGTCTTTGAGCTGTACCTTGATGGAGCGAACCGTACCAAAGTCTGTAATCTTATCTGCCGTAAGCCAGGCACCATCCCGTACGGATTCCAGTGTATCCGGTTCTACGGTAGAATAGAATACATCAAAACGTTTGAGTACTTCTGCATTCTGT
>NZ_JAXKBY010000069.1:0-2245 GCF_036552745.1 Faecalicoccus sp. | reverse complement strand
GGTGAAGATATCACAAATACTCCGGTGCAAAAACGTGGTATCGGAATGGTTTTTCAGCAATACTCTTTATTTCAGAATATGAATGTAGAGGATAATATTGCCTTTGGTCTAAAAATTGCCAAGATGGATAAAAATGAGATCGACAAAAAAGTCAAAGCAGCCATTGAGATGGTGGATTTAACAGGTAAGGAAAAAAGTTATCCCAGCCAATTATCCGGTGGTCAGCAGCAGCGTGTGGCGATTGCCCGTGCCATTGTCATGGAGCCTAAAGTTCTGCTGCTGGATGAACCATTGAGCGCTATTGATGCCAAACTAAGACGTGAACTGCAGGAGAAAATCAAACGTGTTCAAAAGGAATTGAAGATTACAACGATCTTTGTCACGCATGATCAGGATGAGGCGATGATAATGTCCGATAAGATTCATCTGATGAATCAGGGCATCATTGAACAAAGTGGTAAACCGGTACAGCTTTATACACATCCGGTATCTAAATTTGCGGCAGAATTCATCGGTCATTACAATATTATGACACCAGTGGAACTGACAGCTTTCTTTCCAGAAAAACGTTATCCCGGCAATTATTATGCGATTCGACCGGAAACATTCATGTTGTCAAAAGAGGCAATCGAAGATCCGACTTATTTGACATTTGATGCCAAGGTCGTGGACTTCATTTCACGAGGAAATGTTCTACGCTATACCTTACAGTGTAAGGATGTAGTGTTTACATCAGAAGTTCTTTTTAGAAGTTTTGCCCTGTTTGAACCGGGAACTACGGTCCATGTCGGTATCGAAGAACATAACTTATTACGTTTGAATGACTAGCGAAAGCTAGTTATTTTTTCGAAATGGGGGGGTATGTTAAAGATAGTTTCGCTATGTTAATATAATTGCATAAGTGAGGAAGGCTATGGAATTACAAATTGAACATTTAAAAAAGAGCTTTGAAGAAAAAGAGGTTCTTAAAGACATCACGTTTACTTTTCAACCCGGTAAGATCTATGGCTTATTAGGAAGAAACGGGGCCGGAAAGACGACGTTGTTTAACTGCTTAAACCAGGATATTTCTGTGGATGCGGGAAGATTTTTCCTGCGGGATACAGATGCAGAACAGCCTTTGGGAATGGAAGATATCGGCTATGTCTTATCGACACCACAGGTGCCGGAATTTTTGACCGCCCGGGAATTCTTAAAATTTTTTGTGGAGATCAATGCGGCATCTATTCCCAATAAAATGGATCTGGATGCGTATTTTGATCTTGTGAATTTGGATAAAGAAGATCGAGATCGTCTGTTGAAGGATTTTTCACACGGTATGAAAAATAAGATGCAGATGTTGGTCAATATCATTGCTTCTCCCAAGGTTTTATTGTTGGATGAACCTTTGACCTCTTTAGATGTCGTTGTGGCGGAAGAGATGAAAAACATCCTTCGTGATTTGAAAAAGGATCGAATCTTAATTTTATCGACACACATTATGGAGCTGGCTTTTGATCTGTGTGATGAGATTGTTTTGTTGAGTCATGGAAAGTTGGAAGAAATGCCGGAAAAAGAAAGTGAAGCTGAATTGAAAGCGGATATTTTGCGTATCCTGCAAGAGGAAGATCATGCGTAAGGTATTTTGGATCTCTTTTCGATTGCGAATGACGTATCGAATCAACTCTATCTTATATGCGATTCGACAGGTTCCGGGGTTAAAACGAATATTATCGGTCAGTCTTTATGGAAAGACTGGTTTAAAGATGGTCTTCACGGTATTGGCATTATTGTGGGAAATCGTATCAATTTTCATCAACAAAGGATTGTATGTTGCCATCTGTATTTATTACCCGGTTGTCTTGATGGCATCAAAACAGCCGAGTTTAGCGATCATCCATATTTTGTTCTTTTTAAGCATCGCCGGAGCCATTTCAAACAATACGATGTTTGATCCGACAAAGGATAAATACTATGCGATGATTTCCTTACGGATGGATGCCAAAGCCTATACTTTGACCGATTACACGTATTCGATGATCAAGATTCTGGTGGGCATGGGTGCTTCTTTGTTGGTTGTCTGCCTGTGGTATCCGATTCCATGGTACTATTGTCTGATTGTTCCTTTTTACATCATCGCGGCTAAAACAATCAGCGCCGCCTGGTCTTTATATCGCTTTGAAACTAAAAAGATCCTTCGCAATGAGAATAGTCCGGTTAAACTGATTTGGACTTTGATTCTGACTTGTTGGGTTTTAGCTTATGG
>NZ_JAXKBY010000068.1:0-3869 GCF_036552745.1 Faecalicoccus sp. | reverse complement strand
TCCCAGTAATTCCTGAATTTCATCATGAACGATCTTAACGACCATTTGCCCCGGATTGACCGAATCAATGACTTCCTGCCCTAATGCTTTCTGTTTTACATTTTCAATAAATTCTTTAACGACATTGTAGTTCACATCCGCTTCCAATAAAGACATGCGCACTTCCTTCAACATGTCGTTCATATTGGATTCTGTCAGTTTCCCCTGTCCAGTTATATTTTTTAGTGCCTTTCCAAGGCGTTCACTTAAAGATTCAAAAGCCATTTTTCTCACTCCATCTTATTCTTTTACAGCCTGAAAGGCCATACGACTTTCGTGAATGGAAAGCAGTTCAATGTCTCCTACATACACAAAGCCGTTTTTCTTTAACATATTCTGCATGGGAATATTATCCTCATGCGTATCTATTCGAAGATTCTTTATTTTGGTAAAACAATAATTCAGAATCGATTGTCCAACATGAGGCACCCTTTGCCGTGATGCGATGCGATGAATCACACCATAAGGCTCCTCATTCAACCATTTCCCATCAATTTTGGCATAGCTGGGATCTTCCCCAATAAAGAACACAAAAGCTCCTTCTATTTCTCCACTTTGCTCATACACATAAAGTTGTTTTGTGGCCATATCCTTCAAAAGAATTTTTTTACTGGGATATCCTTGTGGCCACTGGGTCGGATTTCCATTTTCAATCATGAAACGTCTAGCCGTTTCATAAATCTCCATGAGCACATCTATATCTTGTATCGTCGCTTCTCTTACAGCCATTTGTTAAACTCCTCCTGTGTCTTTGTCTTAGCCCAACCAAATCGTAAGGAACAAATCCCCCGGCACAGCTCATAAGCCACATGCACAAAAGGATTGACTTTTTTCCAGTTGATCACAGCAGGCACAAATTGTGGATCATCTTTTTTAGTATAATACGCAAAAATCGTATATAAGATCACAAAATCACTGTTGACCAGATGAATATCAAAATGGAAGTCTTCTTCCGGATACCAGCGTCGCAGACAACTTTCCTGATATTCATACGCTTTACGCATATCGTATGCCGTTTCCAGATTCATACGATGGGTCAATGAGCCCTGGTGCTGGACATAATGATAATATCGTTTGGATATACAGCCTATCGTATCGGCATTGCACAAGGCTTTAAAAACAGTATATGTATCCTCAAAGCCACGCATAAACTCCGGAAAGCTGACATTGGAAAGGCATTTTTTCTTATAAAGCTTGCCCCATGGATAATTGTTCATCCCTTTATTTTCCGCAAGCGAATGCAAAGCCTCTTGTTTTGTCATGACTTTCTTTGTCTCCACCTTACGATACAAAGCCCCAAAACGATAGTCCATCGTATAACCACAACATACGATATCACAGTTATAAGCTTCCATATGGTGCATCATCGCCTGTAAAGTTTGCGGTGCGATATAATCGTCACTATCTACAAAGAATACGTATTCTCCCTTCGCATGACGCAATAGACGATTGCGTGTTGTTGAGACCCCTGCATTCTCATAGTTATACAGATGAATAAACGAATAGCGGTTCGCATAAGAAGATGCGATATATTTGGAATGATCGGTCGATCCGTCATTGACCATCACAATTTCAATATCTTTATAAGTTTGTGCAAGTATAGAATCCAGACAGTGAGATAAGTAGTTTTCTACATTATATACAGGTACCAAAATACTGATCATGTAAACTGCCTCCTTACCCAAAAAGCCTTTCTAAAACTTTCTTTAATAGTTTATTAAAAATACATACACAAATCAATAGCCAAATTGTCCAGGCCATTACTCCGGCTAAATTCACGTTCAATCGATCATATTGCATATTTGCCCCAATTCCCAGGGAAACCGATGTCATGATTTCCGCCATAACAACCACTTTAAAACCAAGCGATGAACAAGTAATCCAGCTGGAAGCCATAGCAGGACGAAGCAATGGTAAATAAACCATTTGTATCTTTTTGAACCAGCTTTGTGGATAGATTTGAAAAATGTCTTTCCAGGATTGGCTTATATCTTGAATTGCTTCAAAAAGATTTTGATAGAAGATTGGAAACAAAAGTAGAAAGGAAACAATATAAATGCTGATTTCCCGACTCACCCAAAACAACAATAAGATCACAAAAGTCACATTGGGAATGCTTCTCAGAAGTAAAAGAATCGGCTCAAAATATTGGGTAAAGGTTTTAAAACGATTGGAAAGAAAAGCCAGGAAAAACGCAATCACCGAAGAAATAAGCACCGAAAAAAGTACACGAAAAAAAGTCATGGCTAATGATTCATATAATTTTACATCCTGCATTTGCTCTGTCATCTGTGTCAAAACCTCATACGGTGTCGGCAAGATAATGGAATTATCGATTCCTAATGAAGCCAAAGTCCATACAATGAGAATCCCTGACAACAAAATAAGCCATTGTCTAATTTTCATACGTATCCTTTCTTTTAATCCTATAAATATTGATATATAGTCTTCTTGATTATACCAAAAGAAAAAAAGCACGCAATGTGCTTATCTCAGTTTTCGTTTATTGATGTTCCATGTACCAATGACTTCATTGACTGTAGAAACGGTCACAAAAGCTTGAAAATTGCTTTTATGCAGATAATCCAGCAGCTTTTTATATTCATTGCTCGTCATGATCGTTACCAATTCTACACGTTCCTCTTTTTTAAAACCACCTACGGCTTTATATAGAGTCACCCCACGATTCATCGAATTCATGATGTAATCTTGTATAACCGGATATTCTTCAGATAGAATACAGATTTTTTTCTTTTTATGAAATCCGTCGATAAAGTAATCAATAGCTTGTCCGTTGGCATAGGTTCCAATCAAGCTGACCACAAGCGTCCCGACATCATAAACAAGAATCGAGGTCATAGAAGTAATAAAGCCAGAAAGCGTCAAAGCTTTTCCAATTTCCATATGTGTATATTTGCTGACGATTTTTCCTACAATATCCAATCCTCCACTGGATGCATTCACATTAAACAAAATAGCCTGACCAAATGCGATGATCAATGTATAAGTAACCAAGTCATATACATTATTACCAGTAATTGATTCACTTAAAGGAAACAGAATTTCAAATACAGCTAAGAAAACAGGTAATAATATTGATGTATAAACTGTTTTGGCACCAAATTCTTTTCCAATGAACAAAAAACCGATCACTAAAAGTCCCATGTTTAAAATCAAAGTCAATATAGAGATAGATAAAGGTAACAATTGATTTAATACCATGGCCAAACCTGAAATACTTCCTACGACAATACCACTGGGTATCAAAAAGAAATAAATTGAAATCGATATAATAAACATCGCAAAGGTTATCAAAGAAAATTCTCTTACTGTCTCACTTTTCATTTCTAAATTCCCCCATCATTACCTTGGCTATTATAACAATGAAATAGATGGAACAACAGCAGAAAAAAATGAATATATTTTTGAAAAATATTGAAAATAAAATGTGTTATTCTGGTTCACATTGATCAAAAAAATCTAAAAATGCTTCAGCCGTTAAAAGAATGGAAGTATCTTGTCCTACAAAACAAAAAAGAACATTCTGTGTCGCTCCACAACAATTCTCATCATAAACAATGGAAAAAGAGCCGATCTGATTGATCCAATCTTTAACGGCTCCCTTATATATAAATGTCTTATCTTTACGATTTCGGCAGATTGAAATCGCAAGCTGCTCCTTTTCAAAATGATCCATAATAAGTTCCATATATAAAAAAATGACCCGGCAACGTGCTATCTTGGCAGGGGCAGGCCCAACTATTGTCGCCGCTGAAGTGCTTAACTTCTGAGTTCGGTATGAGTTCAGGTGGTTCCACTTCGCTATCGTC